>DASRZO010000286.1:0-2776 GCA_035686405.1 Pseudomonadales bacterium
AACCAGCGCGGCGGCGCGTACGTCGGCGTCGCGATCATGGGTTGCTTGTCGAGCTTGGTCGTGTCGCCGTGCCTCTCGGCGCCGCTCGCGGGCGCGCTGATCTACTTGAGTTCGACGGGCGATGCAGTGCTCGGCGGCAGCGCGTTACTCGCACTCGGCTTCGGCATGGGCGTGCCGCTGCTCGTCATTGGCTCGAGCGGCGCCCACTTGCTGCCGAGAGCAGGCGCGTGGATGGTCCATGTGAAGTCCGTGTTTGGCGTATTGCTGCTCGGCGTCGCGGTCTGGTTGGTCGAGCGCGTCGTGTCGCCGCAGACGGCGCTGTTCCTGTGGGCGGTGCTCGCGATCGGCGTCGGGGTGTATCTCGGCGCGCTCGACTTCTCGCCGCGCCGCGGCTGGGGCCAACTGTGGAAGGCGAGCGGCGCGTTCGCATTCGTGTACGGCGTGTTGCTGCTGATCGGTGCGGCAAGCGGCGGCCGCGACCCGCTGGCACCGCTGTCCGGTGTCGGTGCGACGGTCGCGGTGCAGCCCGCGCAGGGCGAGCTGCAGTGGAAGAAGGTGCGCGGCATCGAAGGGTTGAAGAGCGAGCTCGCTGCAGCGGAGCAAGACGGCAAACCGGTCGCGCTCGACTTTTACGCGGACTGGTGCATCTCCTGCAAAGTGATGGCGAATACGGTGTTCACCGAACCGGCCGTCGCGGCTCAGCTGAGTCGTTTCCACCTCCTGCAGGCGGACGTCACCGCGAACGACGCGCTCGATCAGGAGTTGCTCAAACACTTCGGCTTGTTCGGCCCGCCGAGCATGCTGTTCTTCTCGCGCGACGGCGGCGAAATCAGCGCGCTGCGCATGCAGGGCGAGATGGATACGTCGGCCTTCGAGCGCCATCTCGGCAAGGTTCTCGCCGGCGCCTGAAGCGACGCATGAGCGCGATGCCTGGAAGGTGTCGCGCCGTTCGGCGACAATCGCCGCCTCTCTCCGACGGTCGTTGCAATGGCGAAACTGCTCGTTCTGCACGGTCCGAACCTGAACCTGCTCGGCACGCGCGAGCCGGAAATCTACGGCACCGACACGCTGGCCGACATCGACGCACGGCTGAACAAGCTCGCTAAGTCGCGCGGCCACGAACTCGCGACGCTGCAGAGCAACGCGGAGCATGTGTTGGTCGAACGTATCCACGCGGCGAAGCCCGAGGGCGTGCGCTACATCGTGTTCAATCCTGGTGCGTTCACGCATACGAGCATCGCACTGCGCGACGCGATCCTCGGCGTCGGCATTCCGTTCGTCGAGGTGCATTTGTCGAACGTGCACGCGCGCGAACTGTTTCGCCAACACTCGTATCTATCCGACGTCGCACGTGGCGTCATCACCGGGCTCGGCGCGCGCGGCTACGAATACGCGCTGACGTTCGCGATGGATCAGATCTCGACGTGAGCGAAATCGACCTGCGCAAGATCAAGAAGCTCATCGACCTGGTCGAAGCGTCCGGCATCTCCGAACTCGAAGTGCGCAACGGCGACGAGTCGATCCGCATCTCGCGACCGCTCGCGCCGGCAGTGGCCGGCACCGCATCGGCGTCGCGGTCCGACGGCGGCGCACAAGCGCGGCCCGCGCCCCGTTCGAACACCGGATTCGTCGTGCGCGCGCCGCTCACCGGAACGTTCTATTGCGCACCGGCACCCGGTGAGCGTCCATTCGTGCGAGTCGGTCAGAACGTCGCGATCGGCGACACGCTGTGCATCATCGAAAGCATGAAGATGATGAATCAGATCGAGGCCGAGCGAGCCGGTCGCGTGACCGAGGTCGCGGTCGCGGATGCGACTCCGGTCGAGACGGGCACGCCGCTGTTTCGCATCGAATAAATGCCGTGGCTTGGTTGTCCGTTCGGCTGACCGTTCCCGCAGCGCGGATCGAACTCTTGAGCGATGCGTTGTTCGAACTCGGCGCACAGTCGGTGTCGCTGCGCGACGCAGCCGACACGCCGGTTCTCGAACCGGCTCCCGGTGAGACGCCGCTCTGGCCGCGCGCCGACATCGAGGCGTTGTTCGACCTCGGCGCCGATGTCGCGGCGATTCGCGCGCGGCTCGACGTCGCCTTCCCGCTCGAGGTCGAATCGGTCGACGTGCGATTCCTCGAAGACGCGGACTGGAGCAGCACCTGGCGCGACCATGCGCCCGTGCGATGTTTCGGCGGCAGACTGTGGGTCGCGCCGCGGGATGCGGACGTGCCGGCGGATGCCGTGGTGCTGCGACTCGACCCCGGGCTCGCGTTCGGTACCGGCGGACACGCCACCACGGCGCTGTGTCTCGAATGGCTCGCCTCGCGATGTATCGACGGTTGGTCGGTCGTCGACTACGGCGCCGGCTCCGGCATCCTCGGCATCGCGGCGTTGTTGCTCGGTGCCGCGCGTGTCGCGGCGATCGATCACGACCCGCAGGCGCTTGTCGCGACGCGCGACAACGCAACCTACAATGGCGTCGCCGCCGCTCGGCTGACGATCTCCGCTCCCGATGAGTTGCCGACGACACCGCACGATCTCGTGCTCGCGAACATCTTGGCGGGGCCGTTGACGTCGCTCGCACCGACGCTGACACGATGGGTCAAGCCGGGCGGTCGGCTCGTGATGTCGGGCATGCTCGCGCACCAAGTCGACGCGGTCTTGGCCCGCTATCCCGATTTCCGATTCGAGTCTCCGCAGGTACGCGACTCGTGGGCGATGGTCGAAGGAACGAAAGCCGTTGTCTGAAGATGCACTGGAACCGCTGATCACGCAGTGCCCGAC
>DASRZO010000287.1:0-8516 GCA_035686405.1 Pseudomonadales bacterium
AGCCCGCGCCTCGGCCACTCGCCGAACCACGGCGTTGATGCAACCGACCGGCGTCGGCCACGCCTCGAACAACGGCGTTGCTTCAACCGAACTGTGCTTTGGACACACCGAGCAACGGCGTTGAAGTGCACGGCCGAACACCGCGTCTCGGCCAGGCCCCGAACAGCGTTGAGAATGCGACGTTGATTCGAGCGAACGCCGCGTCTCGGCCGCTCCCCGAACGACGGCGTCGAGAAAGCGGCGTCGATCAACCGAACGGCGTTTCGGAAACCGAACGACGACGTTGAGGTTCGCAGCAGAACGCCGCGCTACTCGCACGCTTGCCGAGCAACAGCGTCGAACTGCGTTTTGGACACCCCAACTACGGTGTCGAGGTGCATCGAGGAGAACGCCGCGTTCTCGGATGCTAGCGAACGAAGGGTTGAACGCTCAGGCGACGGGCTGCGTCGGCGATACCGGTCCTTCCATGCCGCCGACGAGATAGTCGAAGCAGCGTTGCAACGCGTCCTCGTCGACGCACGTCCGTAGGTCGCCGAACACAGTCGAATCGAGATGGCCGGAGCCGGCGAACATCTGCACCGTCAGCGTCCAGAAATAGATGTAGCGCATGCGGCGGATGTTGTCGGGAAGATCGGGCAGCGCCTTCGCCAGCAACGCATCGAAGCGGTGCGCGATGCGCTGCGGCTCGTTGTTCAGGATGACTCGCACCTCGGGGCTCATGTCGATCTGCAGCCGCGCGAGGAAACGCAATGCGTGCTTGCCGTATTCGGGCGTGTTGTAAAGGCGGTAGTACGGCACGAACGCGGCCCACATGATCTCGCGGCAGCTCGGCCGCTCGCCGAGGCGCACGCGATCTTCGAGCGCGACGAGCGCGTCGAGGCGCGACGTATCGAGCGCTTCGCGAATGAACGCGATGATCGCTTCGATGATCCCGATCTTGTTGCCGAAGTGGTAGTGCACGGCCGATGCGTTGCGCGTGCCGGCGGCGTTGTTGATCGTCCGCATCGAGACCGCATCGATACCGTTTTCGGCGAAGAGCTCGAGTGCCGAGAGAACCAGGTTGTACTTCGTGTCGGGTTTGGGCTTGGGAGCGTTCGATGCGTCCACGCGGGCATCCGAGGGCGAGCGAGGCGGCATTGTAGATGAATACCGTCCGCTCAGAGCAAGGGTTGCAGCGCACGCCAGACGTTGTCGAGCAGACGCTGCTGTGCGGCGGCGGTCGGATGGATGCCGTCGGCTTGCATCAACGTCTCGTCGGTTGCGACGCCGTCGAGTAGAAACGGTACGAACGCCACGCGCGTGCGGGCGGCGACGTCGGCGAAGATCGCGTGGAATGCTTGGGTGTAGCGCGCGCCGTAGTTCGGCGGAATTTCCATGCCGAGCAGCACCACCGCGGCGCCCGCGTCTTTCGACAGCCCGATCATCGCGTCGAGGTTCTGCTCGATGCGTTCGACCGGATAGCCGCGCAAGGCGTCGTTGCCGCCGAGCTCGATCACGACGATTGCCGGCTTGTGCAATTCGAGCGCGCGCGGCAAGCGTGCGAGACCGGCCGAGGTGGTGTCGCCGCTGATGCTCGCGTTGACGACCGTGTACGGCGGATGCCGCGCGATCACGCGCGTTTGCAGCAGCGCGACCCAACCGTCGCTGCGTTGAATCCCATATCCCGCGCTGATACTGTCGCCGACCACCAAGATGGTCTTGGCGTCGATCGGCGTCTCACCGGCCGCGGCCGCGCAGACCGCGAGCAGTAGCAGGGCCAGGACTTTCACGATGACTGTCGATACCCGACCCATTCTCGTTGCGCGGCGCGTGTCGAAGGTGGTCGCCGCTCAGAACGGTGCGGCCGAAGAGTTGGTGATCTTGGCGGCCGTCGATCTCGAAATCAACGCGGGGCAGAGCGTCGCAATCGTCGGCCCTTCCGGCTCCGGCAAAACCACGTTGCTCGGCATTCTCGCGGGGCTCGACTCGCCGACGGACGGCACGGTCGTGCTCGACGGCCACGATTTGACCGCGGCGTCGGAAGAAGAGCGCGCGCGCTTGCGCGGCGAGCTCGTCGGCTTCGTGTTCCAGTCGTTCCAGTTGCTCGGCAGCTTGACTGCGCTCGAGAACGTAATGCTGCCGGGTGAACTGCGCGGCGACGCCGATCCGCGCGGCGACGCAATGGAATTGTTGGCGAAGGTCGGCCTCGAAGCGCGCGTCGGTCACTATCCGCGGCAGCTGTCCGGCGGCGAACAGCAACGCGTCGCGATCGCGCGCGCGTTCGCGTCGCGGCCGAAGGTGCTCTTCGCCGACGAGCCGACCGGCAATCTCGACACCGCGACCGGCGCCCGCATCATCGACCTGCTGTTCGGCTTGAACGACGCGTACGGCACGACGCTCGTGCTCGTCACGCACGATGTGCGCTTGGCGCAGCGTTGCCAGCGCGTGATCGAACTCGACGGCGGTCGCGTCGTCGCGAGCCGCGCGACGGCGGCGTGAGCGGCGCAACGTCCTTGCGCAACGAACGTCGAACGTGAATTTCGCGTCATGAATCTCACGTTGGTTCCGCGCTTTCTGATGCGCGAGTGGCGCGCCGGCGAATTGCGCTTGCTCGCCGTCGCCGTGTTGCTCGCGGTCGGCACCGTCACTGGGATCAGTCTCTTCGTCGATCGCCTCGGGCGTGCGCTGTTGTCGGAGTCGTCGACGTATCTCGCGGCCGATCGCGTCGTCGCGTCGTCGCGGCCGATTCCGGAGGATTTCGACGCCGCGGCACGACGCCTCGGCCTTGCGACGACGCGGACGATGACGTTCCCGTCGATGGTGTTCGCCGGCGAGCGCAATCAGTTGGTGTCGGTGAAAGCGGTCGGCGACGGTTATCCGTTGCGCGGCGTGCTGCGGCTCGCGGATGCGCCGTTCGGAGCGAGCACGCCGACGCAGAGTCTGCCGGGTCCCGGCGAAGCGTGGCTCGATTCGCGCTTGTTTCCGGCGCTCGGCGTCGCAGTGGGGGACACGGTCACCGTCGGCGTCGCGGATCTGCGCGTGACGCGGGTGCTCGCGGACGAGCCGGATCGCAGCGGCAGTCTCTTCGATCTCGGACCGCGGCTCTTGATGCGCATCGACGACGTCGCGCGCACCGAGATCGTGAAGCCGGGCAGCCGCTTGTCGTATCGCATGCTGGTCGCCGGCGACGATGCGACGCTCGAGCGCTTGCACGACGCGCTCGGTACGGAGCTCGGCGCGAACTATCGCTGGCTCGGCATTCGTCAGAGCAGTCCGTCGATCGGATCGGCGCTCGATCGGGCGCAGTCGTTCCTGTTGCTCGGCGGTTTGCTCGCGGTATTGCTCGCGGGCGTCGCGGTCGCGCTCGCGGCGCATCGCTACGCGCGGCGGCACTACGATCACGTCGCGATCCTGAAGACCCTCGGCGCGACGCCGTCGCAAATCCAATGGGGCTATCTGGCGCTGCTCGCGGTGGTCGGCGCAGTCGGTGCGGTCGCGGGTACGGCCTTCGGCGCGCTGCTGCACTTCGCGATCGTGTCGGCGCTGGCCGCGTACATGCCGCTGAATCTGCCGGCGCCCGGTGTGAAGCCGCTCGCCATCGGCGCCATCAGCGGCTTCGTCTGTCTCGCGGCGTTCGGTTTGCCGCCGTTGTCCGGCTTGAAGTCGATATCGCCGATGCGGGTGATCCGGCGCGATCTCGACGGCGGCATCGTGTCGAAGTGGGTCACGTACGGCTGCGCCTCAGCGGGCACGTTGGGACTGTTGTTGTGGTACACGGACAGCTTGCGACTGACGCTGTGGACGATCGTCGGAACGGGCGGCGTGTGCGCCGTGTTCGCCGCGATCGCATACGGCCTGTTGCGCGCCGGGCGGCGCGTCGGCATGCAAGCGGGCAGCGGCTGGCGGCTGGCGCTCGCGGGGCTCGCGCGTCGACGCGGGGACAGCGTCGCGCAGATCTTGATCTTCGGGCTCGCGATCATGCTGCTGCTGATCATGGTGCTGCTGCGCACGGCCTTGCTCGAGGAATGGCGGACGCAACTTCCGGAGCACGCTCCGAATCACTTCGTGATGAACGTGGCGCCGGACGAGGTGGAGCCGCTGCAGGCGATGGTGCGCGTGCACGCGGGCGGAATCGAGCCGCTGTATCCGATGACTCGGGGCCGCATCGTCGCGGTGAACGGCGAGCCGGTCGCCGAATGGGAGCGTGCGCACCGCGCGAAAGCGAGTGTCGATCCCGGTCTCGAAGCGGAGCGCAATTTGAGTTGGAGCGCGACGCTGCCCGCCAACAATCGCATCGAGGCGGGTGCGTGGTGGGGCGGGGATTCGACGGAACCGGCGGTGTCGCTGGAGGAGTCGTACGCGGCGAGCGCGGGTTTGAATCTCGGCGACACGATCGAGTTCGACGTCGGCGGCTTGCCGGTGAAAGGGCGGGTTACCAGCATTCGCCGCGTCGAGTGGGACAGCATGGCGCCGAACTTCTTCATTCTGTTTTCGCCGAATGCGCTCGACGAAGTGCCGGTGACGTACATGACGAGCTTCTACCTCGCGCCGGAACAGAAGCCGTGGCTGAACCAACTGCTCGCGGCATTTCCGACGGTGACGGTGATCGAAGTCGACAAGGTGATCGCGCAGATCCAGTCGATCGTCGGCCGCGTCACGCAAGCGGTGCAACTCGTGCTCGCGCTGGTGCTGGTCGCCGGCGCGTTGGTGCTGGTCGCCAGCATTCAAGCGAGCAGCGACGAGCGTTTGCGCGAACACGCGCTGCTGCGTGCGCTCGGTGCGTCGCGCCGGCTGGTGCGCGGCGCGCTCGGCGCCGAGTTCGCGGTGCTCGGCGCATTCGCCGGCGCGATCGCGGCGCTCGGCGCCGAAGCGACGGTGTTCGCGCTGGATAAAGAGGTATTCCAATTGGCGCCGCGCGCGCATCCCTGGGTATGGTTCGCGGGGCCGCTGCTCGGCGCCCTGATCGTCGGCTTGGTCGGTTTGATCGGCACTCGGACGATCGTTGCGGCGCCGCCGGTTCGCGTATTGCGGGCGCTCGATTGAATACGCGGTTGCAGTCCTAGGTCGGTGAACTACGTTTAAAGACGGATTTCTGCGGCCGGTGGCTCGATGTTGCAACGCGCGCTCGCGCGATCGTTACCGAACGGACGGCGGCTCGCCGCGTTCGGCGTGCTCGCGGCGGCGCTGCTGTGGGGCTGGTACGCCTGGATTTTCGCGCCGACCGTGTTCGTCGAGCGCGACCGGGCGATCGCAGACGATACGAGGACCGGCGTGACCGCGGCATTGCAGACGGTCGGCGCCGAGGACGAGGCGCGTGCGCGCGAATTGGTCGTCTCGATGCGGCGCGAGATGCCGAAACTGAAGCGGCTCGACGGCATCGAGACGGCGCAGCTCGAGCGCTGCCTGCAGCGACTCGAAGATGCGTTGCGGCTCGGCACGTACGACGTCGCGCTGCATCGCGCCGCCATCGACGAGCTGCGCGACGTGCAGTTGCAGCTGATCGCGCGCGGACAACGTACGGCGACGCTCGCGGCGCAGTCCAGCCAACGCGCCAACCTGATGTTCATCGCGCTGCTCGGCGTCGGTCTAGCGCTGATGCTGCGAGCGCGTGCGCCGGAGCAGACGCGCGGCTTGGTGCCGTTGTTGGGGCGCGACCCGTTGGGGCGTCTGCTGTTCGACGTGTCGCCGGAAGCCGTATCGATCGCCGATCAGCACGAGCGCATCATCGCGGTGAACGCGGCGTTCTGTCGGGTCACCGGCTACGACGCGGCCGAAGCGGTCGGCCGCGCGCTGAATTTCAACGGCTCCGGCGAGCAGGACGAGCGTTTCTTCGACACGGTCCGCGAAAAGGTGACCGACTCGGGCACTTGGACCGGCGAGATTTGGCAGCGTCGCAAATCCGGCGAGGCGTATGCCGAGAAGGTGACGCGCGTGCGCATCGACGACGCCGGCGGGCAATGCGCCGGCTATTTGACCGTTTCGATGGACCTCTCGGCGAACAAAGATGCGGAGCGGCTGATCAACTGGCAGGCGCACCACGACGCGCTGACGAAATTGCCGAACCGAACGCTCCTGCTCGAACGGCTCACCCGCACGCTGGTGCATCGGCGCAGCCGCGACGAACGCGGCGCACTGCTCAGCATCGACATCGACCGCTTCAAGATGGTCAACGACTCGATCGGGCCGAAGCTCGGCGACCGGCTGCTGATCGAGGCGGCGATGCGCGTCGCGATGGCGGCGCGCGAAGGCGACACCGTCGCGCGCCTCGGCAGCGACGAATTCGCGGTGATGTTGCCGGACTTGACCGACTACGCTGAGGCGGAACGCATGGCGCGTTCGATTCAAACGAGCTTCGCGCAGCCGTTTCACCTGAACGAGCACGAGATCGTCGCGTCGGCGAGCGTCGGCATCGCGCTGTATCCCGACGACGGCACCGATCCCGGCAGCATCGTGCAGCGCTCGAACGCCGCGATGGCGCGTGCGAAGGAGCTCGGCGGCAACGCGATCGTGTTCTACGAAGCAGACATGAACGCGCGGGCGGAGCGGCGGCTGTTGCTCGAAACCGAACTGCGCCGCGCGCTGCGCGAGCGGCATCTCGAAATGCACTACCAGCCGATCGTCGACCTGCGCGCGCAGCGCGTCGTCGGCGCCGAAGCGCTGATGCGCTGGCGCCATCCGGAGCTCGGCATGATCGCGCCCGGCGAGTTCATTCCGATTGCGGAAGACACCGGCCTGATCGTCGACATGGGGCGTTGGTTGGTCGAGGAAGTCGCGGCTCAGGTGAACCGTTGGGGCGAAGCGGCGCTCGCAGACCTGCGCGTCTCGATCAACGTCAGCGGCCGCCAGCTCCAACACGCCGACGACATGCGCGCGTTGATCGATCTGGTACGCGCCGGTCCGGCCGAGCGCTTGGCGGTCGAAATCACCGAGAGCGTTCTGATGACCGACGACGCGGCGGTGCTCGCATCTTTGAACGAACTGCGTGCGCTCGGCGTGCGGGTCGCGCTCGACGATTTCGGCACCGGCTTCTCGTCGTTGAGCTACTTGCGCCAATTTCGTTTCGACGTCCTGAAAGTCGACCGCTCGTTCATTCGCGACATCGAACGGAGCAACACCGATCTCGGGCTCGTCGCGTCGATCGTGTCGATGGGCCGCATTCTCGGCGTCGATGTCGTCGCCGAAGGGGTCGAGACGGAGGCACAACTACAGTGCCTGCGGCAGATCGGCTGCGACCTGATCCAGGGCTATTTCTACTCGAAGCCGCTGCCGGCGGACGCGTTCGCGGACTACGCGCGGACGTTCGCCGACCGACCGAGCGCGGCCGACGACACGCGCTAGGGTTCCCAGTTCGCGGCCGGTAGAATCGCGCCTTCGTTCAACCGTCGCGCACCATGGACGACCGCAAACACCGTTACGACGTCAACAAGCTCGCCAAGCGCTTGCGCCGCGAGGTCGGCCGCGCCATCGCCGACTACAACATGATCGAGGATGGCGATCGCGTGATGGTGTGCCTGTCGGGCGGCAAGGACTCGTACACGCTGCTCGACGTGTTGCTGAGCCTGAAGCGCTCTGCGCCGATCGATTTCGAACTGGTCGCGGTCAATCTCGATCAGAAGCAGCCCGGCTTTCCAGCCGACGTGTTGCCGCGCTATCTCGATTCGCTCGGCGTGCCGTATCACGTTCTCGAACGCGACACGTACAGCGTGGTGCAGCAGCTGACGCCCGAAGGCAAGACGTATTGCCCGGTGTGTTCGCGATTGCGCCGCGGTCTGCTGTACGGCTTCGCGGTCGAGATCGGCGCGACGAAGATCGCGCTCGGCCACCATCTCGACGACGTCGTCGAAACGCTGTTCCTGAACATGTTCTTCGGGGGGCGTTTGAAGGCGATGCCGCCGAAACTGAAGAGCGACGACGGCCGCAACATCCTGATTCGACCGCTGTTCTATTGCCGCGAAGACGACATCGCACGGTTCGCCGAAGCGCGCGCGTATCCGATCATCCCGTGCAACCTGTGCGGTTCGCAGGAAAATCTGCAGCGGAAGGTGATCAAGGAGATGCTGACGCAGTGGGACCGCACGGAGCCAGGCCGCGTCGAGAACATCGCGCGCAGCATCGCGCACGTGAGCCCGTCGCAGTTGGCCGATCCGAAGCTGTTCGATTTTTCGAACTTGCGGCTCGATGAAACGAGCAGGCTGATACCGGTGCGGGATCTGAGCTACGAGGTGGAGTAGCTCGACATTCGCCTCGAGTTGCACCGGCGGTGGGGGCCGGTGGCGGTGGTTCCCAGCACGGCGGTTCAGGAGACGGTGGTTGGTTCCTTTACCGGTGGGGCGAGCGACGGTGGTTGGGTTCCTTCACCGGTAGCGGGCTAGTGACGGTGGTGGTTTCTTCACCGGCGTGTCGAGCCTGCGACGATGGTTGGGCTGCTTCAGCACGGGAGGTCGGGTCGGTGACGGTGGTGAGGGGTTCCAGTACCGGCATCCTGTTCGCGGGACACGCTGCAAGTACATCCATGTAAGCTCCCTCTCGGCATCCCT
>DASRZO010000288.1:0-2505 GCA_035686405.1 Pseudomonadales bacterium
AAGATTGCGCACACGCGCACGGTTCCAGCTGGAACGGCACGCCGGTCGGCGGCTTCGGCGCCGCCGGCACGTGGTCGTTCCAGCAATCGAAGCTGCTGACGGCCGGGGAAGGGGGCGCGGTCACGCTGCAAGACGTCGACGCCGCCGCGCGCGTGCGTTCCTTCGTGGATTGCGGGCGCAGACCCGGCGAGTGGTTCTACCGCCACTTCGCGCTCGGCGGCAACTACCGGATGACCGAGTGGCAGGGCGCGGTGCTGCTCGCGCAACTCGAGCGTTTTCCCGAACAACACCGCAACCGGAACGACAACGCGCTGTATCTGAACGGCGAGCTCGCCAAGTTGCCGGGCGTGTATCCGCAAGCGCGCGACCAACGCACGACCGCGCAGGGCTACTACTGCTACGTCGTGCGGATCGACGAAGCGGAATTCGGTGCATCGCGCGACGCCGTCAAGGATGCGCTCGCCGCGGAGGGCATCCCGCTCACCGCGAGCTATCCGACGGTGCATTCGCTCGACGCGTTCGCCGTCGCGGACGGGCTGGCGCCGCGCCATCGCGGCTCGCGCAAGTGGCCGGATTACCGCGCGCTCGACTTGCCGGTCGCGCGCACGACCGCCGCGACCACGCTGTGGTTCAAGCATCAAGTGTTGATGGGTACGCGCGACGATGCGACCGCCGTCGTCGAAGCGCTCGCGAAGGTCCGTGCGAACGCGGCGGAGCTCGGTCGTTAGATGCTCGGCACTCCGATTCGAATCGTCGAACGGCCGATCGCCGACGTGCTCGGCGGCATCGGCCGCTACACCGCGTGCGTGCACGAGCCGCCGTGGTCGTCGATCGCGCCGGGCGCGGCGCTGCCGGCGCGCGTCGTCCGGTCCGGCGACATGGATCTCGACCACCTGACGACGCTGCTGGCGGCGGAGCCCGACTCGGACGTGGTCGTCGGCATCGGCGGCGGATCGGCGCTCGACACCGCCAAGTTCATCGCGTCGCGCTGCGGCAAGCGTTTGATCCAAGTGCCGTCGATCACGTCGGTCGATGCCGCGTTCACCGACGCGATCGGGGTGCGCGTGAACGGTCGCGTCCGCTACGTCGACCGGATCGTGCCGGAGTACGTCGTGCTCGACGTCGACCTCGTCCGCTCGGCGCCGCTGCGGCTCAACCGCGCGGGCGTCGGCGACGTGCTGTCGTGCCACACGGGGCTATGGGATTGGCGCCATGCGTGCGACCGCGGCGAAGGCGTCGTGTGGAACGACGCGGCCGCCGAACTCGGCCGCCGATTGCTCGCGGAGCTCGACGAACGCGCCGACGCGATCGCGGCCGTGACGGAGGACGCGGTGCGCTGGCTCGCATCGGCGTATCAGCGCATCGGCGCCGCGTGCGCCGATCTGCGGCATTCGCGCTTCGAAGAAGGCTCGGAGCATTTCCTCGCGTACGCGTACGAGCAACGCACCGGCGCCCACCTGCTGCACGGCGAGCTGATCGCGCTATGCGTCGTCGCGATGAGCACGCTGCAAGCCAACGATCCGGATCGGGCGCGCGACATCGTCGTACGCAGCGGCGTCCGCGCGCATCCCGACGACCTCGGCATTTCGCACGCGGACTTCGTCGGCGCGGTGCAGGCGTTGCCGGCGTATGTCCGACACGAACGCCTCGACTATTCGATCGCGAACGACGTCGAGATCGACGCCGGCACCGCGGAGCGGTTGTGGCGCGCCGTCGCGTCGCTGCCGCGCCGGCCGTCGCCCGGCGCCGCCTGAATTGGCGTGATCGCGACCGCGTTCACGTTTCGGTGCCGCTGACCAGCGTCGACGCCGCGCCGTCGATCGGTACAATCTCGCGGCAAAAAAAGGGCGCCCCATGGACATCGTTCTGCTCGCGAAGGCATTCGTTCTCGGCATCGTCGAAGGATTGACCGAGTTTCTCCCCATCAGCTCGACCGGTCATTTGATCCTCGTCGGCGACTTGCTCGACTTCAACGACGACAAAGGCAAGGTCTTCGAGATCGTCATCCAGACCGGCGCGATGTTCGCGATCCTGTGGGAGTACCGCGAACGGTTCACCGGCGTGCTGCGCGGTCTCTTCACCGATCGGCGCGCGCAGATGTTCGTGCTGAACCTGATCGTCGCGTTCATCCCGGCCGCGGTGATCGGCCTGGCGTTCAACCACGCGATCAAGGAAGTGCTGTTCAAACCGGTGCCGGTCGCGATCGCCTTCATCGTCGGCGCGCTGATCATCCTGTGGGTCGAGCGGCGCAAACGCGTCGTCCGCGTGAAGTCCGTGGACGACATGTCGTGGCGCGACGCGCTGAAGATCGGCATCGCGCAGACGTTCGCCCTGATTCCGGGGACGTCGCGTTCGGGCGCCACGATCATCGGCGGTTTGCTGACGGGTTTATCGCGGCGCGCGGCGACGGAGTTCTCGTTCTTTCTCGCGGTGCCGACGCTGATCAGCGCCGGCGCGTACGACGCGTGGAAGAACCGCGCTCTGTTCGATTCGGCCGACGTGCCG
>DASRZO010000289.1:0-8147 GCA_035686405.1 Pseudomonadales bacterium
CCGCCGGCCGACAGCGCCGCGAGAAGCACGAAGACCAGGCCAAAGCGAACGAGGAAATCCAAAGCGCGCCTCCGGCGCGATGTTCATGCGTTGCGCGATTCTACCGGTTCCGAGCTTCGGACATTCGACATCGAGTAGGCGCGCGACGCCCAGTGCGCCGACCACTGCATGGGTCAGGAAACACTCTTCAGCGTGGGTGAGCTCTTCGAGCGCGACGTCGCGCACGATGATCACCTGGACGCGGACCGTCACCGGCGAGGACGTGATCTTGATGATGCCGTTGCGGACTTGCGTCGAGCGGCGCGACATCCGTTTCGATCGCAGTCAGATCGATCGGAATGGGAACTTGAGCGCGGTGGAGTTGAGCCGGTATGCGCTGCCGATGGCCCGCGCCATCAGTGGACTTTGCGGAAGATGAGCGTGCCGTTCGTACCGCCGAAGCCGAACGAATTCGACAACGCACCGTCGATCGCGATCTTCCGCGCAACGTTCGGAACGTAGTCGAGATCGCATTCGTCACTCGGGTTATCGAGGTTGATCGTCGGCGGCGAGATCTGATGCCGAATCGCCAGTGCCGTATAGATCGCCTCCACTGCACCAGCAGCGCCGAGCAGATGACCGATCATCGACTTCGTCGAGTGCACGGCGACCTTCGTATCGGCGCCGAAGAGTGTCTTGATCGCACGCGTCTCGGCGACGTCGCCTTGCGGCGTCGAGGTACCGTGCGCGTTGATGTACTGGATATCCGATGGTTGCATGCGCGCGTCCTTGAGCGAATTACGCATTGCCGCGACAGCACCGGCACCGTCGTCCGGCGGTGCAGTGATGTGATGCGCGTCGCCGCTCATGCCGAAACCGACGACTTCGCAATAAATTTGCGCACCGCGCGCCTTCGCTCGCTCGTATTCCTCGAGCACCAACACGCCGGCACCGTCGCCGAGCACGAAACCATCGCGATCGCGGTCCCAGGGCCGGCTCGCGGCGGCCGGGTTGTCGTTGCGCGTCGACAACGCTTTCATCGACGCGAATGCGGCGAGCGTGACGGGTGACGTCGCCATTTCGGCGCCGCCCGCGATCATCACGTCGGCTTCGCCGTACTGAATCATCCGCATGCTGAAGCCGATGTTGTGCGTGCCGGTCGTGCACGCCGTGACGATTGCGATGTTGGGTCCGCGATATCCGAACCGAATGGAGACATTGCCGGAGATCATGTTGATGACGCTCGCCGGCACGAAGAACGGCGACACGCGACGCGGCCCGCTCTCGAGCAACACCGAATGCGTGTCTTCGATCGTGATGATGCCGCCGATGCCTGAGCCGATGGCGACGCCGTAACGATCGCTGTCCGGCGGTTTGGTCGGCAGACCGGCATCGGCGATCGCTTGAACCGCCGCCGCCATGCCGTACTGAATGAAAGGGTCGACGCGGCGGGCCTCCTTCTTCTCCATGAACTGCGTCGGATCGAAGCCCTTCACCGACGAACTGAACTTCACGGTGTGATCTTTCGTGTCGAACGCCTCGATCGGCGCAGCGCCGCTCTTGCCCGCCAACGCGTTCGCCCACGCTTCGGCGGTCGAATTGCCGATCGGAGTCAACATGCCGACGCCGGTCACGACGACGCGCCGCTTATTCACAGCGAAATCCCGACTCGGGTGACATGGTGATCGATGGAGACATATGGAAAAGCCGCACTACGTTAGTAGATGCGGCTTTGGTGATCGTGACAAGTGAAGCGAAAGTGAAGATCTATTGGTGAGCCAGTATGTAATCGATGGCGTCTTTGACGGTGGTGATCTTCTCGGCTTCTTCGTCGGGAATTTCCGTTTCGAATTCTTCTTCCAGAGCCATCACCAACTCGACCGTATCCAAGGAGTCGGCTCCGAGATCTTCAACGAAGGACGCTTCGTCTTTGACTTCATCTTCCTTGACGCCTAACTGCTCACAGATCAGTTTTTTTACGCGTTCTTCAACACTGCTCATGTTCAAGCCTTCTCCCGAATGTTCGAATGCGCTGCAGCAGGGCAGCGTGTAGTTTATAGAGGGTAGATACCCGCATCAAGCAAACGGCCGGCTATGGCTACGCCATGTACAAGCCGCCGTTGATGTGAATCGTTTCCCCTGTGATGTACGCGGCCGCATCGCTCGCGAGGAACGCAACGACACGCGCAATTTCTTCGACGTTGCCCATGCGTCCGAGCGGAATCCGCTCGAGCATCGCTTCACGTTGTTCTTCCGTCAGCGCCTGAGTCATATCGGTGGCAATGAAGCCTGGCGCCACCGCATTCACCGTAATGTTGCGCGATCCGACTTCTTGCGCGAGCGCGCGCGTGAAGCCTTCGATCGCCGCCTTCGACGCGACATAGTTCGACTGCCCGGGATTGCCCATACGGGCGACCACGGAACTCAAGTTGATGATGCGTCCCCAGCGCGCGCGCATCATGCCGCGCAAGATCGGTTTGCACAGCCGGTGCAGCGAAGAGACGTTCGTCTCGATCACGTCGTGCCACTCGTCGTCGCTCATCCGCATCAGCAAGTTGTCGCGCGTGACGCCGGCATTGTTGACGAGCACGAGCGGCGCGACGTCGTCGGCCTTGAACCGTTCGAACAGCGCATCGACCGAACTCGTGTCGTCGACTCGCACCACTGCGGCGCGGCCGCTGAGCCCCGCTTCGCGCAGATGAGTCTCGATCGACGCGACACCGGCGGCGCTCGTCGCCGTACCCACCACGTCGAAACCGTCGCGCGCCAACTGTTCCAGAATGGCGCGCCCGATCCCTCTGCTCGCCCCGGTGACGAGCGCAGTCTTCGCGTCAGCCACGGCCGACCTCGACCAGCGCCGCATCGAACGCGGCCCGCACGCCGATGGTGTGGACCTTCACCGACCGGTCGATGCGTTTGATCAGCGCCGCGAGCACATTGCCGGGGCCGCATTCGAGCAACGTCGTTGCGCCGCGCCGTACCATCGCTTCCACGCACTGCGTCCACCGCACGGGGCTCGACAGCTGCGCGACCAAGTTGCTGCGTATGCGGTCGGCGGCGCCGCTCGATTCGGCATCGACGTTCTGTACGACCGGGATGCGCGGCGCGACGACGCGCGTGGCGTCGAGCGCCGCGCCGAATTCCGCTGCGATCGGCGCCATCAACGGGCAATGCGACGGCACGCTCACGGCGAGTTTGATCGCACGCTTTGCGCCAGCGGCACTACAACCTTCGATCGCCGCATCGACGGCGGCCGTAGCGCCGGCGATGACGACCTGTCCCGGCGCATTGATGTTGGCCGGCGCGACGATCCCATCGACCGCGGCACAGCACTTCGCAACCTCGACTTCATCGAGCCCGAGAATGGCTGCCATCGCACCGGCACCCACCGGCACTGCGCTTTGCATCAGACGGCCGCGCAGATGGACGAGCCGCACCGCGTCGGCGAAATCGATCGCGTCGGCGGCGACGAGCGCGCTGTACTCACCGAGGCTGTGACCGGCGAGCACCGTCGCCGAGGCGCCGCCGCGGTCTTGCCATAGGCGCCATAAGGCGACGCTCGCAGTCAGTAGCGCCGGCTGCGTCAACTCCGTTCGATTCAAATCCGCTTCGGGCCCGTCGAGTACCAGCTTGCGCACACCGATTCCGATTGCCGCATCGGCGGTGTCGAAGCACTTCCTCACGACCGGCTCGTCGATGAAATCGCGCAACATCCCAACCGTTTGCGAGCCCTGTCCGGGGAAAACGAAGCCGCAGCTCATCGTTTGACTCTCAATAGCTCACCGCAGCACCGCGCGTGGATCGCGATGATCATCGGCCAGGTGAAGCGGGTGGGCGAATGTCGAAGATCGAACGACGCGTGCGAAAGCGTCGTTCTACGGTCACAGATCGAGGACTTTCTTGCCGCGGTAGAAACCGTCCGCGGTGATGTGGTGGCGACGATGCGTCTCACCGGTCGTCGGATCGATCGACAACGTCGGCTTGCTCAACGCATCGTGCGAGCGACGTTGGTCGCGGCGCGATCGGCTCTTTCTGTTCTGCTGTACCGCCATCTCAATGCTCCAAAAATCAGTTGCGTCGCTTTTGCCAATCCGCGAGCGCGGCGAACGGGTTCGCACGCGGCGCTTCGTCTAGGTCCGCGTCGTCGCGCGGATACTTCAAATCCGGTCGCCTCGGGCATGCGTCGTAGGCCTCGCATACCTGATTCGGCAACGCCAAAATCAAATCGTCCTCGACCAACTCGACGACGCTCAATTCTTCATCTGCCGACACGAACGTTTCGAATTCGTTCGCGATCTCGTCGGCCGCCGCGTCGCTCGGCACCACCCGGAAATCGACGTCGGCGACGATGCGTCGCTCGATCGGTTCCAGGCAGCGCTGGCAATCCAAGATCACCGCGGCAATCGCGCGGCCGCGCACGCGGCTGCGACCGTGGTCGTCCTGCTCGAACCGCAGTTCGATTCGAACGACGCCCTTGCCGACCGCCAAAGACTGCAGTCTCTGGAAGGCGACAAACGGGATCTCTCCGATGAACTGCCCACCTTTGCGGGCCAACTCGTGCGGTGAGACCGCATCCGTGCGGGCCTGGGTCGACATAGGCGCGCAATCATAGGGACGCGTTCCCGACCTGTCAAAAGAAATCTCAGCTTCGTGGACGCCTAACTATCGAGAATCGTTGAGTTTTATTTGCGCGCCACTCAACTGCCGCCACGCCTCGGTGAAGTCGTCGGGCACCGGCGCCTCGAACCGTCGGGTCCCGCCGCCGATCCGCAGCGTAACGACGCGCGCGTGCAAGCACAGACGCCGCACGCCGAGCGCCCGACTCGCGGCGAGCTGCGCCTCGGTCGCGTATTTTTCGTCTCCGACGATTGGATGCTGCGAGACCTGAGCGTGAACCCGAATCTGGTGCGTACGGCCCGTATGCGGATGCGCGGTCACCCACGATGCGCGCTCGGTGGTCTCCACGACCTCGAACTCGGTCCGCGCGGCTTTGCCGTCGGACTGAACGCGGACTCGTCGCTCGCCGGAGCGGGTGACGAATTTCTCCAGAGGCGCGCGCACGGTCCTCAACCGCCGCGGCCACGCGCCGTACACGAGCAAGTCGTACGTCTTTGCGACGTTGGCATCGCGAAACGCCGCGTGCAGTTCGAGCAGCGCACCGCGATGGCGTGCGAGCACGAGGCAGCCGGATGTGTCGCGATCGAGTCGATGCGCGAGTTCCAGACCGCGCTCGTCCGGCAGCATGGCTCGAAATGCTTCGATCACACCGTGATCGACGCCGCTGCCGCCGTGCACGGCAACCCCCGACGGCTTGTCGAGTACGATGATGCTCGAGTCTTGATACAGGATCCGCTCCGCCAGCGCCTCGATCAAACGACGCGGTGGCACGACCGCGTCGCCGGTCATCGGACCGCGCCACGGTGGTATGCGGACGACGTCGCCTGCGCGCAATCGATAGTCGGGCTTGACCCGCCCGCCGTTGAGGCGCACTTCACCGCGCCGCAACATGCCGTACACACGGCTGCGCGGCACCCCCATCAACTCGCCGAGTAGGAAGTTATCGATGCGTTGACCGGCGGCGTCCGTGACTTCGACGCGCCGTGCGCCGCGATCACCGAGTCGGGTCGGCGTCGAATCGGTCAAATGGTTTCCCTGACGATTGAAGTACTTAGGGAGCGCTGCTATATTCCGATCGCTTTGCCGCCCGCCGCTTCTGAAGCGTCGGAACGAGCGACAAACAAGGGTTTGACGCGGATCGCACCGGCTCAGAGGCCGAGCATTCTGCATCATGCGGGGACAATTGACATCGATCTGTCCCGGCCACGACAACGCACCCGACACCACAACGGCGCGTTGACGAAGAGGAAAGAACATCGATTGCGTCGGCCGTCATCACCGTCGCAAACCGTTGCAACAAGAAGGGGCTCCGAACAAATCGGAGCAAATCAGTATCAGCACAGCGATCGCTCAGTCCCCGAGCACCCGGCAGACGCCGCTTCCACTCGTCGTCTTGCGTTCGCTCCCCATCACCTGAACTGACGCCCGCAGCGATGTGCGCTGCGTGCCCTGCTTTCCAATCGTCAACGTGCCATTGCGGGACACGGGTCCAACAATGGAACGAATGACATGAAAAGAATGCTCATCAATGCGACGCAGCCCGAAGAGGTTCGTGTCGCACTCGTCGACGGTCAGCGCATCTACGACCTCGATATCGAAAACCGCGGCCGCGAACAGAAAAAATCCAGCATCTACAAAGCGCGTATCACACGCGTCGAACCGAGCCTCGAGGCGGCGTTCGTCGAATTCGGTTCAGAACGCCACGGCTTTCTGCCGCTGAAGGAAATCTCGCGAACCTACTTCACGAAGAAGGGCAGCGAAGGCAAACGCAGCATCCAAGACCTGATCGAAGAAGGTCAGGAGATCATCGTCCAAGTCGACAAGGAAGAGCGCGGCACCAAAGGTGCGGCGTTGTCGACCTTCGTCAGCCTCGCCGGTCGCTATCTGGTGCTGATGCCGAACAACCCGCGCGCTGGCGGCATCTCGCGCCGCATCGAAGGCGACGATCGCGACCTGCTGCGGGACGCGCTGTCGCAATTGAACCTGCCCGAAGGGATGGGCGTCATCGTACGCACGGCCGGTATCGGTCGCAGCCCCGAAGAACTGCAATCCGACTGCGATTACCTCGTGCAATTGTGGGAAGCGATCCAGAAGGCGTCGGACGAACAGAAAGCGCCGACGCTGTTGTATCAAGAGAACAACGTCATCCTGCGCGCGATCCGCGACAACCTTCGCACCGACATCGGCGAGGTGTTGATCGACCAGAAAGAAGCGTACGACGAAGCGCACGCGTTCATCGATCAAGTGATGCCGACGTTCAAGGACCGCATCAAGCTCTACACCGATCACATCCCGCTCTTCTCGCGTTATCAGATCGAGTCGCAGATCGAGTCGGCATTCCAACGTTCGGTGCGCTTGCCGTCCGGCGGCAGCATCGTGATCGATCCGACCGAAGCGTTGGTGTCGATCGACATCAACTCGGCACGCGCGACGAAGGGCGCCGACATCGAAGAGACCGCGCTCAATACGAACCTCGAGGCCGCTGAAGAAGTGGCGCGACAGCTGCGTTTGCGCGACGTCGGCGGCTTGATCGTCATCGACTTCATCGACATGGCGAGCGTCAAGAACCAACGCGCCGTCGAAAACCGCATGCGCGAAGTGCTCGAGACGGATCGCGCGCGCGTGCAGGTCGGGCGCATCTCGCGCTTCGGTTTGATGGAGATGTCGCGCCAGCGGCTACGACCGTCGCTCGAAGAAATCACCACCGAACTCTGCCCGCGCTGCACCGGCCAAGGCCGCATTCGCGACGTGCGGTCGCTGTCGCTCGGCGTGCTGCGCGTGATGGAAGAAGAGGCGCTGAAGGAACGCAGCTCGATCGTCCGAGCGATCGTGCCGCTGAGCGTCGGGTCGTATCTGCTGAATGAAAAGCGCCGCGACGTCGCCGAAATCGAACGGCGCACCAAAACGCATCTCGTGATCGTTCCGACCGATCGTCTGGAAACGCCGCACTACGAAGTGCAGCGCATTCGCGACGATCTCGCGGATGCAGAAGCCGGCGTCGCGAGCTACGAGCTCGCGGAAGTACCGCGCGACGAAGAAGCGGAGATTCGCCAAGCCGAGCCGGTGCGCGTGCAACGCCCGCAGGAGGCGGTCGTGCGCCCTGCGGCTCCGCCACCCCCGCCTCCGCCGGCGCCGCCGCCGCCCGCACCGCCGCAGGCCATCGCCGCTCCGGCCGCGGAACCTCAGCGCGCGCCCGGCTTCTTCAGCCGCGTCTTCGGCTCGCTGTTCCGCAGCGACGACACCCCTGCGAACGCGCCGCGCACCGTGCAAGGCGAATCGGAACCTCGCGGACAAGCTCGCAGCGAAGGTTCACGCACCGACACGCGAAGCGAGGAATCACGCGGCGGAGCCCGCTCGTCAGAGCGGTCGCGCCGCAGCCGCGGCGGTCGCTCACGGGCTGGCGGTCATCGCAGTTCCGAGCGCACCGAACGCATCGATACCGTTGGCGGCGACAGCAACCGCAATCGCGATACGAACGTGCGTGCACGACGCGAAGGTCACGAAGAGGCCGCGCGCGAGCGCCCGGCAGCGGAACGCAGTGAGCGGAACGA
>DASRZO010000290.1:0-2974 GCA_035686405.1 Pseudomonadales bacterium
TGGCAAAACGCTGGATCGTGCCGGAGACCGTGTACGTCGACGGCGTGCGGCACGACCGCAGCGCGGAGCTATGACGATGGCCGACGACGTCTATCGCCGCTTCGGCATCGACAACGTGATCAACGCCGCCGGCAAGATGACGGCGCTCGGCGGCACCGCGCAGAGCGACGCCGTCGCGCAAGCGCAAGCGGACGCCGCGCGCAGCCACGTCGATCTCGAAACGCTGCGACGGCGCGCCGGCGAACTCGTCGCGCGACACACCGGCGCCGAGGCCGGATCGATCACGTCGGGTGCGGCAGCCGGCATCGCGACCGCCGTCGCCGCGTGCATCACCGGCACGCAGCTCGATCGCGTGTTGCGCATTCCCGATACCGACGGTCTCGACCGGCGCGTGTTGCTGCAGGCCGGCCACGACATCAATTTCGGCGCGGCGGTCACGCAGATGATTCGCTTGGGCGGCGGCGCGGCCGAGATCGTCGGCTGGGTGAACAGCGTGCCGAAGGCGTTGCTCGAACGCGCCTTTGCCGCGACCGATCTCGTCGCGTTCGTGTACGTGCAATCGCACCACAGCGTGCAGGAACAGATGGTGTCGCTCGAAGACTGCATCGCGATCGCGCACCGCCACCGCGTGCCGGTGATCGTCGATGCCGCGGCCGAAGAGGATTTGCGCCGCTACGTCGCGCTCGGCGCCGACCTCGTGACGTATTCGGGCGGCAAAGCCATCGGCGGCCCGACCGTCGGCTTCATCGCCGGCAAACGCGATCTGATCGACGCGTGCGAGCTGCAGCAGCGCGGCATCGGCCGCGCGATGAAGGTCGGCAAGGAGCAGATCGTCGGGTTGATGACCGCGCTCGAGCAGTACGCCGACCGCGACGCAGCGGGCACCCGCGCGCGCCTCACCGCGATCGTCGGCATTCTCGCGAGCGGGCTCGCCGGCGTGGCGCGTCTGCACACCTACGTGAAGCCGGACGAAGCCGGCCGCGGCATCGAGCGGCTCGCACTCGAACGCAGCGACGGCGGCGACATTCGCGAGCTCGTCAAATTCCTCGCGAGCGGTTCGCCGAGCATCCGCACGCGCAATCACCATCTCGACGACGGTGTCGCGCTGCTCGATCCGCGCGAAATCGACGAAGCGCAGGCGCGCGTCGTCGTCGAGCGGGTGCGCGCATTCTTCGAAGCGCTGCCGAAGGGCTGACGACAGCAGGCTGACCCAGGAACGAGGCCGATCGATGCGACCCATCACCGACGCAGACCGCGAACACCTGATCGAGCACGGTTGGCTCGTCGTGCCCGACGTCGTCCCGAAAGATCTGTGCGAACGCGCGGCGGCCGCGCTGTGCGAATTCATCGGCGTCGATCCCGACGACCGCTCGACGTGGCGCAACTACGTCGCGCAGGGTCACGGCATCATCCCGCTGCACCACCACCAGGCGCTGTGGGACGTGCGCCAGCTGCCGCAGCTGCACGCGCTCTTCGCCGCGCTGCACCGCGACGACAAGTTGTGGGTCACGTTCGATCGCGGCTCGTTCAAGGTGCCGAGCAGCTATCACGAGTCCGGGTTCCGCATGGACGCGGTGCACTGGGACAGCGATCCGCGCACGATCGAGAATCTGACGGTGCAGGCGCTGGTGTATCTGACCGACACGCCGCCGGAGCAAGGCGCGTTTGCCATGGTGCCGGACCTCTACGCGACGCTCGACGAATGGCTCGCCGCCGGCCGCACCGACGCCGAGGCGCGCCGGCCCGACGTTTCGAACTATCCGCTCCTACCGCTCGGCGGCGCGCAAGGCAGCGTCGTCGTCTGGCACCGCCGCATGCCGCACACCAGCCTCGCCAACAATTCCGATCGGCCGCGTTTGGTGCAGTACGTGACGATGAACCCGATCGGCGACGAAGAGATGCGCCTGCGCAACGCGAAGGAGTGTCTCGAGAAGCGGCCGCCGGCGTGGGCGATCCGGCAGAACGTCCGAGGGCAGCAGAACCCGGAGCCCGGACCGCCGGTCGACCTGACACCGCTCGGGCGCAAACTCGCCGGTGTCGATCGCTGGGCATGACGCGCGGCCGACGTCGGCACTGATCCGGCGACGGCGCGCCGGGCGGCCATGTGGGATCGCAGCCCGCCATCTGCGCAAACCGTGCGTCGTGGTCGCGGCCGGCTGCGGCACAGAGAACATCTTCTGCAGCGCCGTCTCTGGCAACGCGCTGGCCAAGCGGGTATTTTTGCGCGCCAGGTACGAATCGGCGTACCGCCCGCCAACGCGGGTTTGATCCGGGGCCGTAGCTCAGCTGGGAGAGCGGTGCGTTCGCAATGCACAGGTCAGGGGTTCGATCCCCCTCGGCTCCACCAACTCCCGCATCGCTGAACCTCCCGACGCGTTCGCACGACACACGCTCGTTCACTCGACAGGAGGCATCGTGAAGAATCGTTTCAATTCCAACCTTCCCACCCTGTCGCGCCGTCGTTTCGTCGGCGCCGGACTGACCGTCGGCGGCGCCGCGTTGTTCGGTTTGCCGGAATTGGCCCCGAGTGCGCTCGGCGCCACGAACACCGCTATCGCATACACGGCGACGCGCCCGGTACTCGACCTCGAAGGCGTCGCAGTTCCGCTCACGGCGGTCTCCGGCGGCGCGGAGTACGCCGATCCGGTCAAGGAACCCGACGTCGGCGACGGCATCACGCATCTTCGCCCGGGTGTGCCGAAGGTCGAGGACATCGTGATCCAGCTGCCGCTCGACAGCGTGCCGCCGTCGCTCCTGTGTTGGATCAACGGCACTCTCGCAAAGAACGTGACGCGCAAGAGCGGCGCAATCGCCTACGTCGACCTCAACATGGCACAGCGTAAGCGGCTCGAATTCACGAACGCGTTCCTCACCGAAGTGACGCTGCCGGCGTGCGACGCGGCGGACAAATCGGCCGCGATTCTGACGCTGCGTTTGACGCCGGATCGGACGCAACTCGTCGACGGCAGCGGTG
>DASRZO010000291.1:0-4548 GCA_035686405.1 Pseudomonadales bacterium
GCGTACGCATATCTGCTGATCCCGCACCCGAAGGCGCTGACCGAAGACGCGCGCAAGCGGCTCGAAGCGATCGAAGCCGCCGGCGAAGCGTCTGTCGGTGAAGACGTTCGTCGTGCAGCGGCGCAAGGACCTGATCCGCGAAGCGATCACGCGCGAGCTCGCGCGCGGCGGGCAAGTCTTCTATCTGCACAACGAAGTGCGCACGATCGAATCGACGGCGCTCGAGCTCGCCGAGTTGGTGCCCGAAGCGCGCATCGGCGTCGGCCACGGCCAAATGCCGAAGCGCCGTCTCGAACTCGTGATGAACGACTTCTATCACCGGCGCAGCAACGTGCTGGTGTGCACCACGATCATCGAAACCGGCATCGATATCCCTAACGCGAACACGATGATCATGGAGCGCGCCGACAAGTTCGGTCTGGCGCAGCTGCATCAGCTGCGCGGCCGCGTCGGACGTTCGCACCGGCAAGCGTACGCGTATCTGTTGATCCCGCATCCGAAGGCGCTGACCGAGGACGCACGCAAGCGTCTGGAGGCGATC
Organism: Pseudomonadales bacterium; assembly: GCA_035686405.1. Taxonomy (GTDB): domain Bacteria; phylum Pseudomonadota; class Gammaproteobacteria; order Pseudomonadales; family Azotimanducaceae; genus DATJGR01. Next base: position 542 of record DASRZO010000291.1, read on the forward strand.
GAAGCGGCCGGCGAGCTCGGCGTCGGTTTCACGCTGGCGACGCACGATCTCGAGATTCGCGGCGCAGGAGAACTGTTGGGCGAGGAACAATCCGGCCAGATCGAGTCGATCGGCTTCTCGCTGTACATGGACATGCTCGACCGCGCCGTACGCGCGATCCGCGCCGGCAAGACGCCGGACCTCGACGCGGATCTCACGCCGCACCAGGAAGTGAATCTACGCGTGCCCGCGCTGATTCCGGAAGACTATTTGCCGGAAGTGCACACCCGGCTGATCTTGTACAAGCGCATCGCGAGCGCCGAGTCGCGCGATGCACTCGACGAATTGAAAGCGGAAATCATCGATCGCTTCGGCGCATTGCCGAACGCGACGAAGATGCTCTTTCGCATCACGGAACTGCGCCTCGCGGCTGCGGCCCTCGGCATCGCGAAGATCGACTTCGGTCCCGCGGGCGGTCGAATCGAATTCGCCGCAGACACGCGCGTCGATCCGTTCGCGCTCGTGCGCCTCGTGCAGCGCGAGCCGAACACGTTCCGGCTCGAAGACGGCACGCGCCTGCGCATGACGGCGAAGCTCGACGACGTCGAAGCGCGCTTCGAACGCGTCGCGGACTTGCTCGCACGATTGGAACCCACGGAGAAATCTCGTATGGCAGCGACGGCGTGAGCTTCGTGCGAACGATCATCGGACTCTTGGCGTGTGCGACGGCATCGGTCGACGCGGCGATCACAGCGGACTTCCCGACGCTGCCGAACGAGTCGTGGTATCGCGTCGAGATCATCGTGTTCGAACGCGTCGCCGACCCGGGCGCGTCGGAAGAGGTCCTGGTGCTGCACGCGCCGCGCACGCTGCCGCTCGACATCATCGCGTTCGACGACGATGCGAGCCGCGCTGCCGCATATCCGCTCGACGCCGAAACCCGCGCTCTCCCGACGGTGTACGCAGTCGCGCAGGCGCCAGCAGCAGCCGCTCCGGTCACGACCCTCGTCGAGACGACCCCCGCGGAACGGGCGGCGAAGCTCATCGGCGACTACCAAGGCCAATTGCAAGCACGCAGCTATCGGCCCGAAGCATCGAATACCTACTTGCTCGCGGCCGAGGACAGCCGTCTGCAGCGCAGCGGCGCGTATCGCGTGCTGCTGCATCGCGCGTGGATTCAGCCGGTGCCGGATCGCGATCGGCTGCAACCGATGCTGATTCAGATCGGCGAGCACGGCGCATGGCGGATCGAGGGGTACCTCGGCATCACGCGCGGCCGGTACCTCCACATGGATACGAGGCTTTGGTACGCGACGACCGTGCCCGGCGCCGCACCGGTGGATGCGACGACCGGTGCCCCGCTCGACCGCGGCTACATGGAAATGCGCGAGCAGCGCCGCATGCGCAGCGGCGAGCTGCATTACCTCGATCATCCGAAATTCGGCGTACTCGCGCGCGTCGATCCGGTGCAGCCGCCCGATACGCTCGTCGGCGAGCTGTCGCGCCTGGCGGCGCTGGCGGGCCAACCCGCGCCCGTCGCCGCCCCGGCCGCGGCACAGTGACCTCGTTGCAATTCAGCCGAGCGCGACGAAGCGCTCGATCAGACGCTCGACGTGCACCATGCCGCGTCGCGCCACTTCGGCGATGTCCGCTTCGCTGATCGGTCCGCCGCCGCGCCCCGCCGCGCGGTTCACCGCCAGACAGATCGACGCATACGGCAAGCGCAACTCGCGCGCGAGCCCGGCTTCCGGCATGCCGGTCATGCCGACGACGTCGCAGCCGTCGCGCGCCATCCGATCGATCTCCGCGGCGCTTTCCAGGCGCGGCCCTTGCGTGCAGCCGTATACGCCCGAATTGAACACCGAACAGTCGAGTCGCAGCTCGAGTGCCGCCGCGCGCAGACGATCGCGCAAAGGCGCGTCGTACGGTGCGCTGAAGTCGACGTGCTCGAGCGGCCACGTATCCATGTAGGTGTGTTGCCGGCCCCACGTGTAATCGACGATCTGGTGCGGAATCAGCACGTCGCCGGGGGCCATCGCGTTCGCGATCGAGCCGACCGCGTTCGTCGCGAGCAGCGCGGTGGCGCCGAGTTCGCGCAGTAACCAAAGGTTCGCCCGATAGTTGATGAGGTGCGGCGCTATCCGATGCGGCTGGCCGTGCCGCGGCAGGAAGATCACATCGCGACCGCAGACGACGCCGACCTGCGGCGCGGTCGACGCCGGTCCGAACGGCGTGTCGACTCGATCGCTCGTGCGCGTCGTGCTCGCGAGGCGATTGAGCCCGGTACCGCCGATGATCGCGAGCGTCACGGTGCCGTCCAGCCCACCGGCAGTGCGTAGATGCCGGCGAGGTTGCGCCAGTGGCCGCGGTAATCCATGCCGTGGCCGAACAAGAAGCGATCGGGACATTGCAGCGCCGCGTCGTCGACGGCGAGCGGCCGCGGTCGGCCGATGACTTTGTCGACGAGCACCGCGGTCTGCACCGACCGCGCGCCGGCCGCCGTCAGACGCTCGACCACCGCAGCGAGGGTATGACCTTCGTCGAGAACGTCGTCGACGACCAACACGTTGCGCCGTTCGACCGCGACATCTGGCAACGCCCGCCACTCGATGCCGGCGCCGCGCAACGCATCGCGATAGCGCGTCGCGTGCAGGTACGTGAGTTCCAGCGGGAAATGGAATCGCAGCAGCAGCTCGGCGGTCAGCGGCAGCCCACCGTTCAACACGCACACGACGATCGGATGCGCGTCGGCGAGACGCACCGTCAGCCGCACGGCCAGGCGGTCGACCGCGCGTTCGACCGCCGCGGCGTCGAACAGGCACTCCGCCGCGGCGCGTGCGGCGAGCACGTCGGGAGGAACGTCAGAGATCGGCTTCGCCATCGACTGCCACTTTTATAGTGGTGCGTGTAGTGGTGCGCGTAGTGGGTGGTACGAGCGCGCGATACTAAACCGACTGGTCGCGGCATCGATAGGCGAGGAATTTCGGGCAGTTAGTTTTCGATCTTGCAGGTCGGCTCACGCTGGCGCTTCGCGAATTCCCCTGTATATAATGCCAGCCACTGTATATCTGAACAGGTCGCACATGCAGGGTCTGACCGAACGCCAGTCGCAAATCCTCGATCTCATCCGCCGCCACATCAACGACACCGGCTATCCGCCGACGCGCGCCGACATCGCGAGCGAACTCGGATTCAAATCGCCCAACGCCGCCGAAGAGCACTTGAAGGCGCTCGCGCGCAAGGGCGCGATCGAGATGGTCCCGGGGACCTCGCGCGGCATCCGCTTGCCGGAGCCGACCGGGCTGCCGATCGTCGGTCGCGTCGCCGCCGGCAGCCCGATCCTCGCGCACGAGCACATCGAAGATTCGTGCGACCTCCCCGGCAGCTTCTTCAAGCCGCGCGCGGATTACCTCCTGCGCGTACACGGCGACAGCATGATCAACGTCGGCATTCTCGATGGCGATCTGCTCGCGGTGCACAAAGCCGACGATGCGCGTGACGGCGAGATCGTCGTGGCGCGCATCGACGACGAAGTGACGGTGAAGCGGCTGAAGCGTGGCCGCGCGCGCAGTCGCCTGACGTTGCTGCCGGAAAACGATGCCTACGATCCGATCGAAGTCGATCTCGAGCACCAAGCCTTCGCGATCGAAGGCATCAGTGTCGGTGTGATCCGCCGGAGCTGATCAACTCTCGGCGCGTTTACGCCCGCCGCGCACGGTCGACGACTTGCGCGGTTGGCGCTCGGGCAGCGGTTTGTCGGACTTCGCGTCGTCGCCGCCCGCTTCTTCGACCCACTTGCCGTTGCGATAGACCGCGCGCCAACCGGTCGCCTTACCGTCGACTTCGCTCGCGACGAATTGCTCGCGCGATTTGCGGCTGAACTTGACGACCGCCGGACGCCCGGCGGGATCAGTCTCCGGTGCATCGAGCAGGTAGTGATGCTTCGGATCGATCTCGGCGCGATGCGGCTTCAACTCCGCGATCGTCGGCGCCCGCGTCTCGCGATGCTTCGGGAACTGGCTCGCGGC
>DASRZO010000292.1:0-4205 GCA_035686405.1 Pseudomonadales bacterium
GTCGGCCACCATCACCGCACACGCGACGTTCGTCGACCGCGTGAACGACGCATCGGCCCGCGGTACGCCAATCGCGTCGCCCGCATCGACGACGTCGACGCCATGCACTTGCTCGAGCCACGCAACGCGCGGCACGCCGTCACGCGCCAGCAGTTCGCGGTTTGCGGCGACCGCCGTCGGGTCGTCGCCGCAATGCAGCGCTAGGTTGAACGATCTATACGCCCCGCCGCTGACACCCCCGAATCGAGTCGTCATCCGTGTCCGCACGCGCGCGGGCGCAGGCCAATCGACGTCGACGTAGCGATCGGTCACGGCGCGTCGCCCGTCGCACCGGCTCGGTCGTCGCGAAGCGTCACGAGCAGCTCGACGAAGTCGTCCGGCAGCGCCGATTCGAATTCCATGAACTCACCGCTGATCGGGTGCTCGAACGACAACTGCGTCGCGTGCAGCGCTTGACGTCGAAACCGCCGGACGGCTCCCAGCAACTCGATCGAGGGGCGCTGCGGCAGACGTCCGCGCGCACCGTACCTCCGATCGCCCACCAGCGGATGTCCGATCGATGCGAGATGAACGCGGATCTGATGCGTGCGGCCGGTCTCGAGTTCGGCGCCGATGTGGCAGTGCGCACGAAATCGTTCGATCACGTGAACGTGCGTCACCGCCGGCCTGCCGTCGCTCGCCACGCGTTGCCGAAGTCGGTTCGACGGATCGCGACCGAGCGGCGCGTCGATCGTTCGACCGCCGGTCAGCACGCCTTCGACGATCGCTTCGTATCGACGCCCCACCGCATGTCGGGCCAAAGCACGCGTCAAACGCTTCAACGCGATCGACGACACCCCGACGATCAAGAGACCGCCGGTGTCTTTGTCGAGCCGATGCACGATGCCGGCGCGCGGCAACTCGGCGAGCGCCGGTCGCGCGTGCAACAGTCCATTGACCAGCGTGCCGTCCGGATTACCGGCGCCCGGATGCACGACGACTCCGGGCGGCTTGTCGATCACCATCACGTCGTCGTCTTCGTACACGACGGTGAATGGCACTTGCTGTGGCACGTCCCAGCGCGCACCTTCCGGCGCTTCGGCGACGAGCGACAATCGTTCGCCGCCGAACACCCGATGCTTCGCCGCGACGGGTGCGTCGTCGAGCGTCAAGCTGCCGTCCTTGATCCATTGCGCGAGTTGCGTGCGCGAGAATTCGGCGAGCAACATCGCCGCCGCTTTGTCGATTCGCTGGCCGGCGAGCGCCGGTGCGATGCGCACGGAACGTTCGATGCGCCGTGCAACGGCGCGCGCGGGTCTGCGGCGGGAAATGGCAAGGGAGTCCGAGTACACTACCGGGCGATTTTAGCTCGCGGCTCCGTTCGAATGACACGCATCCTCTATTTGACCGCTGCAGTCTTGTTGTTGAGCGGTTGCTGGCCGTGGGGCCACAACAAAGAAGAGGAAGACTCGAAGACCTCCGAACAAGCGCTGTATCGCAGCGCCCAGTCGAGCTTGCGCTCGGGTAACTATCGCGACGCGATCCAGAAACTGCAGAAGCTCGAGGCGCGCTTTCCGTTCGGGCGCTACGCCGAGCAAGCACAGCTGGAATTGATCTACGCCAACTACATGGACTACGAACCGGAAGCGGCGCGCAGCGCGGCCGACCGCTTCATCCGCTTGCACCCGCAACATCCGAACGTCGATTACGCCTACTACATCAAGGGTCTCGCCGAGTTCAACAAAGACCGCGGGCTGCTCGACCGTTTTTCGTTCACCGACATCAGCCGCCGCGATCCGACGTCGCTGCGGCAATCGTTCGCCGACTTCTCGGATTTCCTCGAACGGCATCCCGACAGCGAATACGCGGCCGACGCGCGCCAACGCATGATTTACCTCGTCGACGTGCTCGCGAAATACGAGATCAACGTCGCGCGCTTTTACATGCGCCGCGGCGCGTACGTTGCAGCGGCGAACCGCGCCCGCAACGTCGTCGAGCACTACTCGCAATCGCAGTCGGTGCCGGACGCGCTCGCGATTCAAATCGAAGCGAACTGGCGGCTCGGGTTGCCCGATGCGGCGACCGATGCGTTGCGCGTGCTCGCCGCGAACGATCCGCAATATCCCGCGTTCGATAGCAAAGGGCGCTTCGTGTTTCAGCAACAGACGTTCGACCGCAACCGATCGTGGATCAACATGATGACGTTCGGCATGCTCGACCGGCCCGACGTGCCGCCGCCGATTACGCTCGAAGCTGCGGGACCCGGCGCGGCGGCGCAGTCGCCGCAAGCACCGGCAGCCGAACCGCCGAAGTCGAAACCCTGGTATCGACGCCTGTTTGGCTGATACGAGGGTGGCCTCACTCGCACAAGACATCGTCGCCGAGATCGAACAGCGCCGCTCCCAGCTGAACGCGGATCTGCTGAAGGTCTACAACTACTACCGCGTCTTCGTCGGTCTCGCGCTGCTCGCGATGTTTCTGCAGCACTTCACCGAGACGCGGTTGGGGCGGTTGCGGCCCGATCTGTTTCTGTGGGTCACACTCGCGTATATCGCGCTGAACCTGACGAGCGCGGTGCTCACGCAGGCGTTACCCGGCCATTGGTTTCGGCACCAATACGTTGCCGGCGGTTTCGTTCTGTTCGACATCGCCGTGTTGACGTTGCTGATGTATCTCTCGGACGGCGTCGGCAGCGGACTCGGCGTCGTCATTCTCGTCGCCGTCGCGGCGGGAGCCGTGCTGGTCACCGGACGCGCGAGCGCGTTCCTCGCGGCAGTCGCGACGATCGCGGTGTTGTACGAGGAGTTCTACGTCTCGCTCGTACCGCCCGATTTTCGCAGCGACTACTTCCAGGCCGGCATTCTCGGCGCGATCTATTTCGCGACGTCGATCGCCATTCAAACGTTGTCGGCGCGTCTGCGCCGCACCGAGATCACGTCGCTCGCGCGCGCAGCCGAGGTGGCCGACCTCGAGCGCGTCAACCGTTCGATCATCCAGCGCATGCGCACCGGCATCATCGTCGTCGACGGCACGAATCGACCCAGGGTGCTGAATCAATCTGCGCGCTCGTTGTTGGGACTCGCCGCCACCGGCGCACCGAATCCGGAACTGCCGGCACCGCTGATCGAGCGGCTGCGCGCATGGCGCGAGGACACACGCGTACGCACCGGGCCGTTCGAAATCGCCCCGACGACGCCGGAGATCCGCGCGAACTTCAGCGCCGTGCGGCCGGAGCGACCCGACGCGGACGTCATCGTGTTTCTCGAAGACACCGTCGAGATCCAGCAACACGCGCAGCAACTGAAGCTCGCCGCGCTCGGTCGTCTCTCCGCGAGCATCGCGCACGAGATCCGCAATCCCCTCGGCGCGATCAGTCACGCAGGTCAGCTGCTCAGCGAGTCGCGCAATCTCGACAAAGGCGACACGCGCTTGACCGACATCATCAACATGCAGTCGAAGCGCATGAACGGTGTCATCGAAAATGTGCTGGAACTGTCTCGGCGCAAGCCGCCGTCGCCGACTAGACTCAACTTGCGCGCGTGGCTCACGGACTTCGTGACGGAGTTCAAACAGTCGATGCCGGACCCCGTCGAGATCCGCATCGACGTGCAACCGAGCAGCGCGGAAATACGTGTCGATCCCGGGCAATTGAATCAGGCGCTGACGAACCTTGCGGTCAATGGATTGCGCTACAGCAGGGAGAAGACTGGCGGGTCGACGCTCACCATCGAGGGCGGCATCGATCCTGCCACCGATCGCCCGTACATCAACGTCATCGACGACGGCCCCGGCGTACCGCCGGATCGCGTCGAGCGCTTGTTCGAGCCGTTTTTCACCACCGAACGCACCGGCACCGGGCTCGGTCTCTACATCACGCGCGAACTCTGCGAAGCGAACCAAGCGCGCGTTACGTACACTCGCGACGTGCGCGGCGGTAGTTGCTTTCGAATCACGTTCGCGCATCCGGACCGGATCACCGCGTAGCGCACGAGGATCGCGATGACGAAGCGCGCATTGATTGTCGACGACGAGCCGGACATCCGCGAGTTGCTCGAAATCACGCTCGGCCGCATGGACATCGAGACGAAGGCCGCACGCGACGTGCGCAGCGCGACCGATCTGTTGGCGGCGCACGAGTTCGACTTGTGCCTCACCGACATGCACCTGCCGGACGGCGACGGCATCGAGCTCGTCCGCCGCATCAACGCAGACCATCCGGGTTTGCC
>DASRZO010000293.1:0-12972 GCA_035686405.1 Pseudomonadales bacterium
CAGAGCGAGCTGCAGGCGCTGATCGCGAGCCGCGATTTCTACAAACGCGACAAGAGTGCGATTGCCGCGACGCTGGAAGAACTCGACTCTGTCAACGCGCAAGTCGCGACCGCGTACGCCCGTTGGGACGAGCTGGACGCGCGCGCGTGAAGCCGTTCAACCTCTATCTGCTCGGCACCGGCTCGTGGTTCCTCGCGTTCGGCATCCAATCCGTGATGTTCGCGTGGCTCGTCACGATGAACCTCGGAGAATCGCCGCACAGGGTCGGTATCGCGCAGATGACGATGCTGGTTCCGACGATGTTGCTGATCCTGGTCGGCGGCAGCCTCGCCGACATCGTCGGCGGTCGCCGCATCGTGTTGGTCGCGCAGAGCGTCGCAGTCGTGCCGCCGCTGTTCCTGTGCATCGTGCTGTCGACCGGCAACCTCACGTTCCGCTCGATGATTTGCTACGCGATCGTCATGGGCCTCGCGCAAGCGTTCGTCACGCCGGCCCGCGACGGCTTGTTGAACCAAGTCGCCGTCGGCGGCATTCAACGCGCGGTCGTGCGCGCGAGCATGATGCAGTTCGGCGTGCAGCTCGCCGGGCTCGCGATCGCGGCGCTCGCGGAGCACCTCGGCCCCGTACCGATCTTGCTCGCGCAATCGCTGGTGCTCGCGAGCGGCGTGCGGTTCTTCGCGTTGATCGCCGATCGGCCGCCGGCGCGGGAACGCGAAACGCGCCGGCTGCGCGACATCGGCCGTTCGATCGCCGAAGGCTATCGCACGATCGCGGCGTCGCCGTCGATGCGGATGACGGTCTTGCAGAGCTGCGCGATGGGCATGTGTTTCATGGGTTCGTACATCGTCACGTTGCCGCTGCTCGTGCGCGAGTACTACTCGGGTTCCGCCGTCGATCTCGCGATGATGAACGCGGCGAATTCGCTCGGGCTCGTGACGACCATCCTGTTCCTGATCCGCTTCGGCGACATCGCGCGACGCGGCCGCGCACTGTTGCTCGCGCAGGGCATCGGTGCCGTCATGCTCGGCGCGATCGGCATCGGCGTGAACTTCGCGACGCTGTGCGCGCTGATCTTCGTCTGGGGCATGGGCGGCGGCATCGCGATGAGCATGGCGCGCACGATCATGCAGGAAGAAGCGCCGGCCAATCAGCGCAGCCGCGTGATGAGTTTCTATTCGTTCGCGTTCATGGGGTCGGGGCCGATCGGCGCGTTCGTGAACGGCTACCTCGCGCAGTGGATCGGTCCGCGCGGCGCGCTCGCGCTCGCCTCCGCCGTCATGTTCGCCGTGATCGCGTTGATCGCGCTGCGCTCGCAGCTGTGGCACGTCGACCCGCGCGAACGCAATGTGACCGAGACTTCCGCGAACGTCGTCGCCGAGTAAGCGGTATCGCACATCGTTGCGAGTTGCGGACGACTACCGCGCGCCGTGAGGTGCGTCACCATCGACCGAGTTCGATTCGAACGTCCATCGTCGATGTGACACAATCCGCGTCAAGGTGACACATGGGTATCGACGCGATGAAACGCCTCAGCATCCGCGACGTGAGACGGGAGCTTTCGCAAATCGACGAATTGATCCGCCGCGAAGGCGAGCTGCTGATCACGCGTCGCGGCAGGCCCATTGCGCGCATCTTGCCGATCAAAAGCGAGCAGATGCCGCAGTCTCACGCAGCGCTACGGGCGACGATGCGTCCGCTGCAGACCGGGAGCGAAGTGATCGTCCGCGGCGAACGGGACGAGCGATGATCGCCTATCTCGACACCAGCGCGCTCGCGAAGTGGTATCTGAACGAGCCCTTCTCCGAGCAATTCGAAGACTACGTTCGATCGCGACCCTCGTCCGACATCAGCCGCCTGACGGTCGTCGAGTTACGCAGTCTGCTCGCCCGCCGCAGGCGCGCAGGCGACTTCGGCAAATCGGTCGAACGCCGCGTCCTGTCGACGTTTCAACAGGACGTAGCAGACGGCGCTCTGCACGTACAACCGATCGGCGACGAGCGCTTCACCGACGCCATGGCGCTCATCGACCGGCTATCGCGCCATCCGCTCCGAACCCTCGATGCGCTGCATCTGGCGATTGCCGAAGGGATCGGCGCCGATGAGCTCGCCACGGCCGATCGCACGATGGCGGCGGCGGCACGCGCGCTGGGCTTCGGCGTACGGCGCTTCTACTGAGTCGTCTCAGGCGAGGAACGCAGCGACCGCTCGATCGGTATAGCAATCCGCCGGCAACGCATCGGGGCCGACGAACGGCGTCAGGATCGCGAGCGACTCCGGCGCCATGCGCATGCGCCGCTCGGCGACGCGCCGCCGGCGTTCGCGCGCAGCGGCATCGAATTCCGCTTCGACGATCGCGGTAATCCGCGCGGCGATGCGCAGCCGGCGCATCCGCTCTTTGCGCTCGTCGGCGTACGGCAGCAACGACTCGACCGTCCACACCCGTTCGCCGAGCAACAGGTCGCGCACGATGCGCACGTCGCGATGCGTGATCGACAGCCCCTGGCCGGTGATCGGATCGTTGCGGCCCGCCGCATCGCCGATCAGCACGACGCCTTCGGCGAGCGGCACATCGATCCACGTGTCGTTGTTCGGATACACGAGACACGGTCCGATCGGCCGCCCGGCGACGATCGCTTCCGCACCGGGGACCGACTTCAAACGAAACGCATCGAGAAAGCGTTGCGGCCCTTGCGGCCCCGCGAGCCGCGTCTTCTCTTCGAGCTTGAAGCCGAGATACAGCCGAATACGACCGTTGCCCTGCGGAAACGCGAGCACGTTGACGTCGCCTTCGGTCGAAATGAACTGCGTGTCGGCCGGCCAATCCGGCGCGTTGTCGATCAACATGCCGGAGAAACGATGGTGCGGCGGATCCTGTTGCACGTGCATGCCGATCTGCTCGGCCGTCTTGCCGTGCCGGCCGTCCGCGCCAACGACCAAACGCGGCCGCACGGTATGCGTCGCGCCGTCGTGTTGGTACGTCACCGCCGGCGGGTTGCCCGGCACGACCGACGTATTCGTCACGCCGCGCAATACGGTCGCACCGGCCGCGCGCGCCGCGTCGTTCAGCACGTTGCACATCGTCGGATGGCCGATGCACAGCGGTCCGGGGTTGTCCGGCAGCATCGCCGTCAGGTCGACCGCGGCTTTCTCGGCGATGCGCGGCGGCACGTCTTCGTCGTACGACACATGCCGCGTGACGTGATGACCGCCGTGCGCGCGATAGAGCGGATAGACGTCGAGCGCGCGCGTCTCCGGAATCCCCCACGGCGCGATCCATTCGCCGCGCACGACGTCGGCGTATTCGAGGGTGCGCTCGAGTACGAGCACCGATACGCCCGCGCGTGCGAGGTTCAGCGCCAGCGCGCCGCCGCCGATGCCGCCGCCGACGATGACGACGTCCCAGGTCACCGCGACGAACTCAACCTTTGTCGAGGATCTTGTTCCACTTCGCGAGCTGATCGGCGACCTGCTCGAACAACGCGTCCGTGTCGCCGTCGATCGTGATCGTCTCGATCGTGTCGCCGCGCGCGATCGCATCGACGACCGCTTGATCGTCGTCGCCCTGCACCGCGCCGAAGATCGTGTGTTTGTCGTCGAGCCACGGCGTCGGCACGTGCGTGATGAAGAATTGCGAACCGTTGCTGCCGGGGCCGGCGTTCGCCATCGACAGTTTGCCGGGCGCGTCGTGCCGCACCTTCTTCGAGAACTCGTCTTGGAATTTGTAGCCCGGGCCGCCGGTACCGGTGCCGAGCGGACAACCGCCTTGGATCATGAAATCGGCGATGACGCGATGAAACGTCAAGCCATCGTAGAAACCGCGCTGTGCGAGGTTGACGAAATTGGCGACGGTCAGCGGCGCGACGTCGTCCATCAGATCGATGCGGATATCGCCTTTGCTGGTTTGCATGGTCGCAACGAGCGTGGCCATCGTGAATCTCCGAATGAGTGGGTCGAGCGAAACGAGGCGCTGAGTCTAAGGGCATCCGCGGCGAATCGCACTGCGATTGATGCGCGGACGGCATTCGACGATCCTGTCGCGACCTTCACCTCCGGCGTCGCAGCGCGCCGCCGTCAATTCACAGGAGTCACATGGAAACCGTATTGATCACAGGCGCCAATCGCGGCATCGGTCTCGAACTCGCCGCACGCTACGCCGCCGCCGGCAACAGAGTATTCGCGTGCTGCCGCGACCCGAAGAAGGCCGACCGACTGCAGGCGCTCGCGCAGTCGCACAAAAGCCTCTCCGTGCACGGCGTGCACGTCGCCGACGGCAAGTCGGTCGCCGCGCTCGCGGCAACGCTGACGGAGCCGATCGACATCTTGATCAACAACGCCGGCATGCCGGGTCCCGCGCCCGACAAACAATCGCTCGCCAACATGGACTTCGACGGCTGGGCCGAGACGTTCGCGGTCAACACGATGGCGCCGCTGCGCATGGTGCAGGCGTTTCGCCGCAACTTGAAAGCCGGCAAGAACGCGCGCGCGATCACGATCACGAGCCAAATGGGCGCGTTGTCGCTCAACATGCCGGTGATGTTCGCGTACTGCTCGTCGAAAGCGGCCGTCAACAAAGTGATGAACATGGCGTCGGTCGAACTCGCGAACGACGGCATCACCGTCGGCCTCATTCACCCCGGTTGGGTGCGCACCGACATGGGCGGAAAGAACGCCGACTTGAGCGTCGAGGACAGCGCCGCCGGGATCATGGCGACGATCGCGAAATGGACGCCCGCCGAGACCGGCGGGTTCAAGAAATGGAACGGCGAAACGCACGGCTGGTAGTTGCATTCACGCTGCGCGCGCGGCGCAGCGACCTGCACTCGAGCGGCGACGTCGCGTGAGTCCATCCGGCGATCGCCGCACGGGTCGGGTATCGCCGGACGACTCGCGTCCTCAGTCGTCGCCATCGTCGCGCGGAAAGAGGTATTCGCGATCGATGTGGACGCCGTCGTTCGGCCCGGCCGATTCGGCGGCGACCCGCACCGGCGGGAAGTAGATGCCGAGATATTGCCGCCCCCACCACGCGCCGGTGCGCTCGCGTTGTTCGGGCGTCGTGAACTCGTAGCGATAGCGCACGATCCGCACGAAGCGCGGCGGCTTGGCGACGAACGGCGACGGTCCCATCAGGCGCATCACGGCGGGCTCGCCGTTCAGTAGGCGCACCAGTAAGTTGCCGACCCACGGCGCCCCTTCGCGCCCCGTCAGCGCCGCGAACCACATCTGCCAATCGAGCCGCGGCTGATACGGCGCGACCCAGCGCGGCGCCGCATCGAGCGCTTCCGGCTTGAACTCGAACGGCAGCGCCCGCCATTCGAAGCCGTCGTCGGAACCTTCGACGATCAGCTCGTCGCGCTCCGTCGTCATCACCGCGAACAAGCCGTAGCTGTTCACCGCCTGCAGCGGATCGGCCGCGCGCAGGATCGCGGTCTCCCAGCCGGCGAACGTGCCGCGGCCGAGCGTCTGATGAATCTGCAACGCGCCGAGCGCCGCCATCGCAACCAGCAAGACGCGCCATCGCAACGGCGCGGCCGCGCGCGACGGCGCAACGCGCGCACGCAGCGTGCGGTCGTCGAGCAGGCCGAGACACAGCACGATCGTCAGGAAATTGAAGAAGTTGTAGTTGCCGGTCAGCAGAATCAACAGCTCGAGCACGATGAATGCGGCTGCGGCGAAACGGCGCGCGTTGCGCGGCCCGAAGACGAAGAACGGCAACACCAGTTCGATGGCGAGTGCCGCGGCGGTGAACGCGCGCAGCACGCCGTGCGGCAGGTTGTGGAAATACCACGCCAGGACCGTCGGCAGCGGCTGCGTTTCGAAGTGATAGTCGAGCGCGGTCAAGCCATGCCAGGTCGGATCTCCCGAGATCAGCTTCACGACGCCCGACAGGAACATGAAGCGGAAGACCAGCAGCCGCGTCAGCCAGATGCCGACGCGCACCTGCCGCGACAACACCGCCGCGAGCAACAGCGTCTCGATCAGCAGGATGTCCCACTGGAACTCGAGGAACACGCCGCCGCCGTATTCGAGCGACAAGTAGCACACGTATGCCGCGAGCGCCGCATACGTCGTCGCCACGCGTACCAGCAACAACGCCGACGCGACCACGCCGACCGCGCACAGTGCCGTCGTCATCCAATCGGCGCCGGACAGCCAATACAGCGACGGCAGCTGCAGCCAACCCCATGGTCCGAGCTGCGCGCGCGCCGCATCGAAATAGTCGCCGACCGGCAGAATGCCGTGCGAACCGACGAGACCGGCCGCCTGCCACCACCATGACGCAAACGCGAACAGCGCCGACAAACCGATGCCGCGAACGATCAGATCGGCCGTGCGCACATAGTCGGCAGGTCGCAACTCGGCGCCGAACAGCGGCCGCGCGATGCGATACGCGGCGCCGCGATGGCGCGCGGTGAAGCGGTACGCCGCTTCGGCGATCCACGCGAACAGCGGTAAGTTGCGATAACACCACGACCACGCCCGCAGTCGCGGCGCCCGCGCGAGCACGCGGAATGCCGCATCGGCGCCGCGATGGCGCGACGTCGGCGTCATCAACTGAATCGAGCTGCGAAATTCGTCGACCGAGATGTCCGGATAGTCGGCGGCGACGCGTTGGTACGGCTCGTAGCGCACGCTGCCGGCCGCTTCGACGTCGGTGACTGCTCGCGCGTATTCGACCGTGTAGCGACAGAAGCCGCAGTCGCCGTCATACACCAGCAACCACGGTTCGAGCGTTTGCGATTCGAGCGCCGGCGGTTCGGGCGACTGCACCGGCGCAGAGGCGTCGCTCATCGCCGCCCCTTCAGAAGCGCGTCAGCGCGAATGGAGTCATGTCGATGTCGGCCGCTTGACCCGCCGCGATGTCGGCAACTGCTTTCCCGCAGCCGCACGCCATCGACCAACCGAGCGGACCGTGACCGGTGTTGACGTAGAGATTCTCGAGCGGCGTGCGGCCGACGATCGGCACGCCGTCCGGCGTCAGCGGTCGCAAGCCGCACCACGGCTGGATGTCGACGTCGGCGGCGGTGTCTGCGAACTGCGGATACACGCGCCGCAACAGGCCGCGCAGATTGTCGATGCGTTCCGGCCGCACCGTCGTGTCGTAGCCGGCGAACTCCGCGGTACCCGCGACGCGCAGCACGCCGC
This sequence comes from Pseudomonadales bacterium, assembly GCA_035686405.1. Lineage (GTDB taxonomy): Bacteria > Pseudomonadota > Gammaproteobacteria > Pseudomonadales > Azotimanducaceae > DATJGR01. The sequence goes on from DASRZO010000293.1 coordinate 7,144, forward strand.
CGACCGGCACCAACGCTGCGTGCAACGAGTCGTCGACGATCGGCACGCGCGGGCGGCGCTCCCAGCGATGCATCGGCACGCTGATCGAATAGCCTTTCGCCGGCCGCACCGGCAAGTCGAAACCGAGATGCTTCGCCCACGTCGTGCTGAAGCTGCCGGCCGCGAGCACGTACACATCGGCCACCAACGTTTCTTTTGCGGTGCGCAGACCCGCCACGCGTTTGCGCTCCGTCGCGATATCGACGACGCTCTCGGCGAAGCGGAACGTCACGCCGTCGGCGGCGCAAACGCGGCGCAACTCTTCGCAGAACAGCCGCGCATTGCCGGTTTCGTCGCCGGGATACGCGATGCCGCCGCAAATGTCGTCGATCACCGAATGCAGTTCCGGTTCGGTCTCGAGCAACGCCGCGCGGTCGAGCTGCCGGTGCTGCACGCCGGACTGTTTCAGGAAATGCGCGACCTTGATGCCGTAGTCGAACGCGCGCGGCTCGCGAAAGATCTTCACAGTACCGTCGTACGCGTGGTCGAACGCGAGCGGATGTGCCTGCAGCAGATCGCGCATGATCCACTGCGAGTAATGCACCAACGCGACGTTCCGCAGATAGTTGCGTTCGAAGTTGCGCTGCGACGAGTTGCGCAGGAACGCGATACCCCAACCGAACAGAGACGGCAGCGCCGACGGTCGCAGCAACATCGGCGAATCCTCGCGCCCGAGCGAACGCAGCAGCACGCCGAACACGCCCGGCGCATTCCACGGATCTGCGAGGCTCGGCGTGATCATCGAGCCGTTCGCGAAACTCGTCTCGCGCCCCGGGCCGGTGGCGCGATCGACGACCGTGACGTCGAGACCGTTCTTGCGCAGGTAGTACGCCGCCGTGACGCCGGCGAGTCCGCTACCGAGGACGAGCGCGCGCATGGTCCACCCCTGTACGACCGTCAGACTCTCTGTTTCGCGTCGCGAGCATTCGCAGCCGAAGTAACCGTTGTGTTCAGAACCATCCCTTGGCGACCCCGAACAACCACGTTGCGCCGCTGCACAACATCCCCCACAGCGCGAACGCCGAGAGCTTACGCCAACCGCGCGGCGCGGGGTCGGCAATGTCGAACGCTGTGACGTACGTCGTCTCGCACGCACCGTTGCCGGTGTCGGTGCGCGTCGTACTGGTACCGCGATGGAACCCCGTGCCGTTCGAATAGTTCGACAGATACCCCTCGAAATGCACGCGATCGCCGACGGTGACGTCGCCGATGCGCGCACGGATCGCAGGATCGGCGGTGATCAAGTGATTGTTCGAGATCTGATCGACGCGGAACGACCGCCACGCGGCATCGCTATACGTACGGAACGTGCAGGTGAACTCGCCGTTCGCGAATTCGAACGCGTGCAGATCGACATCGTGCGCATCGTGGCCCCAGACGACGCACAGGTCCGCCACGTTCAGATGATCGTTCCACAATCGGTGCAGCAGATGATCGGCGTCGTGCACGCGATACGAGACGACGACGCCGTCGAGCGCGTAGCGATACAGCGGTTCGACGTGGTAATCGACGCCCGCGTACGACACGTCGAGCGGCGGCTGCTCGACCTTCTCTTGCCGCGGCTCGACGTCGAGCACCGGCGACCACGCGATCGTCGCCGGCAGCCGGTCGCTCTTCCACCATCCGAGCGGCCATGCGACGAGACACGCGAGGAACGCGTACTTGAGCAGTTGTCCCACGCCGATGCGTCAGCCGACTTCCTGGCGCAAGCGATCGTGCAGCGCGCCGAGCGCGTCGATCATGGCGGCGACGCTGCGCGCACCCGATTGAAAGATGTTCGTGCCGTTCAACGACACCCAGCCGAAGCCGAGTTCGGCGATCTCGGCCGCCCGCTGCGCGACGCGGTCGGCGTCGGCAAAGAAGCCGCGCCCCTTACCGTCGTCGTTTTCGCGCGGCGGCGGCGCCAGCATCGTCTGGAATTGCAGCGCCGCGGGATCGCGCCCGAATTTCGCCGCGTGTTCGCGGACGGTGTGCATCTCGCGCGCCACGCGCTCCTTGTTGTTGACGAGCGCCGCAAGCCAGCCGTCCGCGTACTGCCCGACGCGGCGCAGCGCGGCCGGCGAATGGCCTCCCACCCAAATCGGCAGCTTCGCGCCCTGCGGCGGCTTCGGCTCCATCCCCATCGCGGTAACCGTGTAGTAGTCACCGGAAAAATCGACGCGTTCGTCCGTCCAACACGCCCGCAACAGCCGCAGGCCTTCGTCCATGCGTTTGCCGCGATCGTCGAACGCTTCGCCGAGCGCGTCGTATTCGGACTCCTGCCAGCCGACGCCGATGCCGAGGCGCACGCGCCCGCCGGACAACGTATCGAGCGTGCTGATCTGCTTCGCGACGAGCACCGGCTGGCGCTGCGGCAACACGAGCACTTCGGTGCCGAGGCCGATCGTTTTCGTAACGGCCGCGCAGTACCCGAGCGTGACCAGCGCTTCGAGGATCGGCATCTTCGCCGGATACTGCAGCCCGGTGCGGCCCTCGATCGGGAAGCCCATGACGACGTGGTCGAAGATGTCGAGTTGATCGAAGCCGATGCGCTCGATCTCCGCCGCGAGCTCCGCGACCGCCGCAGGTCCCTCGCGAAACGCGATCGACGGAAAATCCACAGCGAGTTTCATGCGTTCTCTCCTATACCGAGCGCCCTGTACCGAGCGTCCTTTGCAGAGCGCTCAGACTAACAGAGGCAAACGCAGCGCGTGCCGCTCGCCGTCGGCGTGCCCGAGTCGCTCCGGCGCGATCGCGACGCGCGCCGAAGGATTCAACCGCGCGAGGTGCAACCACTCCTTCTGTTCGATGCCGATCCAGAAGCGCGGTTGAAACACCAGGCCGGCGCAGACGTTGGGCGAGCTCGCGAACATCGCGTCGTACGCGGTCGCGACGTCTTCCAGCGCGCCGTCGACGTCGCAGACGAGCAGCTGCAAACGGTCCGGCGCGGTGCCTTCGTCGACCATCGGCTGCCCCAGCAGCACGACATCGACGGTCTCGCCGTCGGCCGCCGTGAGCTCGATGCGCCACTGCCGCTGCAACGCCGATCCGGCGCCGACGAATCGCACCGTCCAACCCCAACGGCTGAGCAACGCCGCGGCATGCACCAGGCTGCGCACCGGCCGCGGCGGCAGCGTACCGTCGCGCGCAGCGTCGCCGACTTCGAGCGCGATCGGCTTGGCCGACGCGTTGTCGCCGATCAGTGCGAGCGGCACGCCGATGTCGAAGACGAACGACAGCTCGCGCAGCCCGATGCGGTCGGGTCGCCAGGCACTCGAGCCCGGCAACGACAGGAAGCCCTCGATCGCCGCTTCGCCGATCGCGCTCGCAGGCCGCGGCAGCGCGTCGACGATGCGTTTGCGCAACAAGCTGATGTTGTAGGTATTCCTCATCTGCTCTTGTTTCCAGTGTCGTCGCGCCGAGCGACTTCGGCGCCCAACATCGGCGTCGAGGGGCACGACGCTCGTCGGGCCGCGGGCGTGGGTCTGTCGGCTGTTGCTCGGCGCCGATATCCACGGCGCCGGATCAACCGCCCTTCTCGCAGACGATGGTGAACGGATAGCGATCCGCAAATTTGAACAGCCCCGAGTAGATGTCGATCTGGGTGCAATCGAGTCCGGCGTTCTCGACCTCGACGGATATCTCGTCCAAGTTCACTTTGGCGTTTTTCACCTTCCGTGCCGCTTCCACCTTTGCGGTGAGATCCTCGGGCGGAAAATAGGTGAGCTTGTCGAATGCGCCTTCGGCCTTCGTCTCTTCGACGTCGACGACGGTGTCCGATGCACTGTCTGCGGTGAACGTCAGATTGAAGCGCTCGGTGAGACGAAGCTTGCCCGTCGGTGTGGGCTCCTTTTGGGCATTGGGACCGAGGATCACGTTGACTGAAAATCCGGGCGTCAATTCATGCCCGTCGGGCAGTGTGAGCAAGTCTCCGCGAGCGCCGAACAGCGTCAGCGTCATCGCCGAGAAAAACAGAACCCTGAGCGTCCTCATCGCATGTACTCGCGGTCGACAGTGCTTCATTGGAGCAAACGATACTGGCAAGCAAACGATACTGGGCGAGTTCGAGGTGAAACGTCGCCCCGAAGTCGAGATGAGTACGTCGACGTGACGTGGCAGCACTGAGCCAAGGTCGGCGCGTCGTTTACCGAATCAGAGGGTTTGGTCGGGACGGCGGGATTTGAACCCGCGACCACTTGACCCCCAGTCAAGTGCGCTACCAGGCTGCGCTACGTCCCGTTCGAAGGTCGCGAATCATACCGAATCCGACCGCCGCCGCGTACGACACGATGGTCGCGACGTGTCGGGAACCGTGCGCCAACGCGGAGCCATCGCACCGCCTCGACTGAAGCAGAGAGAAGGCAGGGGACGAACGCAGTCGGAGTGCGAACTACGCCTTCAGAACGCGCAGAACGTCTTCGAGCTCGGAGATCATCTGCTTGATGAGGAGGCGGAACTGCGTCTGGTCTTCCTTCGCGTCGTCGCCTTCGAGCCGCTGGCGCGCACCGCCGATCGTGAAGCCTTGGTCATACAGCAACGAACGGATCTGGCGAATGACGATGACGTCTTGGCGCTGGTAGTAGCGCCGATTGCCGCGCCGCTTCACCGGCTTCAGCTGCGGAAATTCCTGTTCCCAGTAGCGCAGTACGTGCGGCTTCACGTCGCACAGCTGACTCACTTCACCGATGGTGAAGTAGCGTTTCCCGGGGATCGGGGGGAGTTCGTTATTCTGGCCGGGGTCCAGCATATGCCTCTACTCGCGCCTTCAGCTTTTGACCGGGACGGAACGTCACCACTCGCCGAGCGGTGATCGGGATTTCTTCGCCTGTCTTGGGATTGCGTCCGGGTCGCTGGCCTATGTCGCGCAGATCGAAGTTGCCGAACCCCGAGAGCTTGACTTGTTCGTTGCGCTCGAGCGACGCGCGCACTTCTTCGAAGAATAACTCGACGACCTCTTTGGCTTCACGTTTGTTGAGGCCGAGTTCCTCAAACAGCCGATCGGCCATTTGGGCTTTCGTCAGCGCATTCATTCCGCGTCTCCTCGCATCGCGTCGTCTGCGTCGCTCATGAGCGACGACGTGCTCCGAGGTCCTTTTCGAGAGCGCTGACAGCCGCGTCCATCAAAGCGTTGATATCAGTGTCGGTTAGCGTGCGTGACCGATCTTGCAACGTCAAGCCTATGGCGAGGCTTTTTTTATCAGAATCAATACCTTCCCCGTGATACACGTCAAATAGTCTGAAGTCAGCCAGCGCGCCGCCGAGCGCGCGCTCGACGCTGTGTCGCACGGCGGCGGCCGTCACGTCGACCGCGACGATGAGAGAGACGTCACGCCGGACACTCGGATAGCGCGAAATCGGCTCGTAGCCCGGATGCCGGCGAACGAGCACCGCCTCGGCATCGAACTCGAACACGAACACCGGACCTTTCACGTCGAGTCGATGCTCGATCTCCGGGTGGAGCCGACCGAACCGTCCGAGCCGAACGTCGCCGTCCCACACCGTCGCAGACTGACCGGGATGCAGCACGCGGTCGTCCGCCGGTTCGTAACGCAGCGCACTGCGGCCGCCGTGTTCGACGATCCGCTCGACATCGCCTTTCAGGTCGAAGAAGTCCACCGAGGCCCCGTCGTTCGCCCAGTTCTCCGGCAGCCGCGCGCCCCATAGCACGCCCCCGAGCAGAGTCGGTTGCGTCAACTCGCCCGACATGCTGAAGCACCGACCGATCTCGAACAGCCTGACTCGCGCTTGCTGCCGGCTGACGTTCGCGATCAGCGTCTTCAGCAAGCCTGGCAACAGCGTGGTGCGCATCGA
>DASRZO010000294.1:0-5778 GCA_035686405.1 Pseudomonadales bacterium
CGACTACACGTGCAGATCGAGAAACGCGCCGATCCGTTCGAAGGCCGCCGCGGCCGTCGGATCGTTCGGTACGTAGAGAAACGCGTGGCCCCACTCCGCACGGCGCACGAATTCGTGCGGCACGCCGTGACGCGCCAACGCACTCTGCAGCGCTTCGGCCTGGGCGACATCGATGTCGGTGTCCGCGTCGCCGTGCAACAGCAGCGTCGGCGGATAGTCCGCCGTCATGCGCCGCACGGCTTCGAACTGCTCGGACCACGCCACATCGTCCGGATCGTGGCCGCCGATCTCGCGCAGCCATACGCCGTGCTGACGGCAGTACAGATAGAACGCGCCGCGACCGGTGAAGAACTGCATCGAGTCGCCGGGGCCGCTCTCGGAAATCGGCTGGGCACCGATCGCACTTCGCGCGACGGCCTCGTCGACCAAGGGCACCGCGGTCGAATAGAACGTGCTCGGCGAAGCGAACTCCGGGTTCGCGAGGCTGCCGTACCCCGCGATCGACACGAGCGCCGCCGGCCGCGGTGTCAAGCCGAAGCCGCTCCATAGCGTCAGGAATCCGCCGGCGGAATGGCCGACGACCGCGACTCGGTCACGATCGATGTCGAGCGCGGACGCCTCGGCGCGCAACCAGCTCCACGCGGCCGCGACGTCGCCGACGATGTCCGGCAACTTGGTTTCGGGCGCGAGGCGATAGTCGATCGACACGATCGAATAGCCGCGCCGCCGAACCGACTCGAGATACGGCGGCAACATGCGCCGATGGCCCATGATCAGGCCGCCGCCGTGTATGAAGAGCACACACGGATGCGTGCCTTCGCCGTCGGCATGGTAGACGTCGGCGTGGATGCGGTGGCCGTCGACGTCGCGATAGACGAACGTCGCGCGCGTGTCGGTCATTGTCCGCCCTACTCCACCAAGATCGCCGGACCCAATGCGTTCAATTCGCGCCGCCGTGCGCGCCAGTCCGGCATGTGCCGGTCCATCAAACGCTCGAAGCCGGGACCGTGATCGTGATGTTTCAGGTGTGCGAATTCGTGCAGCACGACGTAATCGATCAGTTCGAGCGGCGCTTTTGCGAGTTGCGTGTTCAACGTCACGTCGCCGTCCGCCGTGCAGCTGCCCCACTGCGAACGCATCCGCCGCAGCCGCCAGTTCGGCGTGCCCTTCACCCACGGCATGTCCGGCAACGTGCGCGCGACCGACGCGCCGATCAGTTCGTACGCCCGCGCGCGATACCAACGGCGAAACAAGTCGCGTACGCGATCGGTCGAGCGATCCGCCGCGGCCGCGACGAAACGCCGGCCCGTGAACGTCAAGGTGTCGCGTTCTCCGGCGCCCGGCTTGTCGAACGCGAGCGGATGGCGTTGGCCGAGATAGAAGTGCAACGCGCCGTCGTCGTACGACGGCAACACGGCGCGCGCTTCGGCGACGCGCTCGGCGATCCACTCTGCGTGCAGCTGCACGACGCGTGCGATCTCGCGCGCGCTCGCCCAATTCGGTGCACCGACGCGCACGCTGCCGTCTTGGTGCACGCGCACCGAAATGTGTTTGCTGCGCTTACCCGTGCGGCGGACCTGGTATGCGATCGTCATGCGGGGCATTATCGCGAAAGCCCGAGAATTCGAAACAGGTCGTCGACTCGAAATCATGTCCGCCGAAGCCCGGCGCTCCGACTCGCCCCGGCAACTCGACAAAGCGCTGCGCGACGACGTCCGACTGCTCGGCGAGCTGCTCGGGCGCGTGATCGCCGCCGATCGCGGTAGCGCGTTCGTCGATCGCATCGAACGCATTCGCGCGCTCGCGAAAGCGGCGCGCTCCGGCGGCGGCGCCGAGTGGGACGAGCTACGCGCGTTGCTCGAGTCGATTCCGGCCGACGCGATCACCGACGTCGCGCGCGCCTTCAATCAATTCCTCAACCTCGCGAACATCGCCGAACAGCGCCACCAAATCAGCGAAGGGGCGGTGCTCGAAGTCGAGCTGCCGAAATCGCCCGGCCTCGACGCGGCGATCCAAGACCTCCAGATCGAACTCGTGCTGACGGCGCACCCGACGGAGGTGCTGCGGCGCACGTTGGTGATGAAGTACGACGCGATCGGCCGCGCGCTCGAACAACGCCGCGTCAATGTCGCGACGCTCGAGCGGCTCATCGCGGAGGCGTGGCACAGCGACGAAGTGCGGCACGAGCGGCCGACCCCGCAGGACGAAGCGAAGTGGGGCTACGCGGTGATCGAAAATTCGTTGTGGGAAGCGCTGCCGCGGTTCCTGCGCATCTTCGACACGAGCCTCGTGCGTTCCGGTCGCAAGCCGCTCGGCCCGACGGCGACGCCGATCCGGTTCGCGACGTGGATGGGCGGCGACCGCGACGGCAACCCGAACGTCACCGCGAAGGTGACGCGCGACGTACTGATGCTCGCGCGCTGGATGGCCGCGGACTTGTATCTGCGCGACGTCGACGCGCTGCAAGGCTCGCTGTCGATGACGCACGCGAACGCCGAGCTGCGCGCGCGCACCGCCGACGCGCGCGAACCGTATCGTGCGATCTTGAAGGAAGTGCGCGACCGCCTGCGCCGCACGCGCGATTGGGCCGAGGGCACCGATCCGACGCCGCCGTCCGAACGCGAGCGCATCTACTTCGACGTCGCCGATCTGGCCGAGCCGCTCGAGCTCTGCTACCGCTCGCTGCACGACTGCCACATGGGGCTGATCGCCGACGGCCCGTTGCTCGACACGCTGCGCCGCGTCGCCGCGTTCGGTACGACGCTCGTGCGACTCGACGTCCGCCAGAGCTCCGACCGCCACACGCAAGTGCTCGACGAGATCACCCAGTATCTCGGCATCCTGCGCGACGGCCGAAGCTACGCCGAATGGACCGAAGCACAGCGCCAACAATTCCTGTTGGCCGAGCTCGTCGGCAAGCGGCCGCTGTTCCCTGCGGTGTGGCCCGCCTCTGACGACAGCAAAGAGGTGCTGGCGACGTGCGCGGAAATCGCCTCGCCGCTCGGCATCGGCGTCGCGCAATACGTGATCTCGATGGCGACGTCGCCGAGCGACGTATTGGCGGTGATCCTATTGTTGCGCGCGGCCGGTGTCGCACGCCCGCTGCCGGTCGTGCCGCTCTTCGAAACGCTGGCGGACCTCGACGCCGCGGCGCACACGGTCGACGCGCTGCTCGACATTCCGTGGTATCGGCGTTACGCGGGTGCCGAACAGCAAGTGATGATCGGCTACTCCGATTCCGCGAAGGATGCCGGCCAGTTCGCCGCCGCGTGGGCGCAATACCGCGCCCAAGAGCAATTGGTGGCGGTCGCCGACAAGCACGGCATTCGCCTGCGGCTCTTTCACGGCCGCGGCGGCGCGATCGGACGCGGCGGCGGACCGGCGCACCAGGCGATCTTGTCGCAACCGCCGGGTTCGGTGCAGAGCACGCTGCGCGTGACCGAGCAAGGCGAAATGATCCGCTTCAAGCTCGGCACGCCGAACCTCGCGACCGAAACGTTGTGCCGCTATGCGACCGCCGTGCTCGAAGCGACGCTGCATCCGCCGCCGGCGCCGACGCCGACGTGGCGCGCGCGCATCGGCGAACTCGCAACGGACGCGCTCGCCGCGTATCGCGGCGTCGTACGCGAGGATCCGGACTTCGTGCCGCTCTTTCGCGCGCTGACGCCGGAGCGCGAACTCGGCATTCTCGCGCTCGGCAGCAGGCCGTCGCGGCGGCGCGACACGCAAGACATCTCGAGCCTGCGCGCGATTCCGTGGGTGTTCGCGTGGACGCAGGTGCGCCTGATGCTGCCGGCGTGGCTCGGCACCGACGTCGCGCTCGCTGCCGTCGGCAAACACAAGGATCCGATCATCGACGAGATGGCGGGCTGGCCGTTCTTCCGCATGCAGCTCGACATGCTGGAGATGGTGCTCGCGAAAGCCGACGCCGATCTCGCGCGCTTCTACGCACGCCGGCTGACGACGCCGGCACAACAGCGCGCAGTCGCGCGGCTCGGCGAGCGCGCCGACTCGCTGACGCAGTCGCTGCTCGCGCTGCACGGCGCCACGGAGTTGCTGCAAAACGATCCGGCGCTGCGCGCGTCGCTCAAAGTCCGCAACACGTATCTCGATCCGCTGCACCTGCTGCAGGCCGAGCTGCTCGCCCGCTATCGCCACGCGCCGGACGACGCCACCGCGCGCGCGCTGAAAGTGACGATGGCCGGCATCTCGAGCGGCCTGCGCAACACCGGCTGACGAACGCACGCGATGAATTCGCCGACGCCCAGCCGCGACCGTCTCGAGCGCTGTCTCGACCGCATCGCCGACCCGGCATACGAAGGGGCGCGCGCGTTCATCAAAGTCTACGAAGAGACCGCGCGCGCGGAGGCCGACTATTCCGACGCGCTGCATCGCGCCGGCGTCGTGCGCTCGCCGATCGAGGGTTGGCCGGTATCGGTCAAGGATCTGTTCGACGTCGGCGGCGATGTCACGCGCGCCGGTTCGATCGTACTCGCGAACGCGCCGCCCGCCGCGCGCGACGCCACCGCCGTTGCTCGCCTGCGCGCCGCCGGCGCGGTGATCATCGGCCGCACCAACATGGTCGAGTTTGCATTCGGCGTCGTCGGCGCGAACCCGCACTACGGCACACCGAAGAATCCGTACGACCGCGCCGTCGGCCGCGTGCCGGGCGGCTCTTCGTCGGGCGCTGCGGTCGCACTCGCCGACGGCCTGTGTGCCGCATCGCTCGGCAGCGACACGCGCGGCTCGATCCGCATCCCGTCGGCGCTGTGCGGCGTCACCGGTTTCAAACCGACGACGCGCCGCGTGCCGCGCGACGGCACGTTTCCATTGTCGTACACGCTCGACTCCGTCGGCCCGCTGTGCAATTCGGTCGAACAATGCGCGACGGTCGACGCGATCCTCGCGGTACAGCCGACCACACCGCTGCCCGGCATCGCGGTGCGTGGCTTGCGTTTGCTGCTGCCGCGGTCGAGCGCGCTCGACGAACTCGACCCGCACGTCGCGAAGTCGTTCGACGCCGCGCTCGATGAACTATCGGGCGCGGGTGCCGCGATCGTCGACGTGCCGATGCCGATGTTCGATCGCCAAGCCGAGTATTTCCGCGGCGGCGGCATCGCCGGCGCCGAAGCGTACGCGATCCACCGCCCGCGGCTCGACCGTATCGCCGAATACGATCCGCGCGTCGGCAAACGCATCGTCCTCGGCAAAGACATGAGCGGCGCCGACTACGTCGAGATCACGCGTTTGCGCAGCGCGTTCATCGCCGACGTCGAAGCCGCCGCCGCGCAATACGACGCAATCGTGATGCCGACGACGCCGTGCATCGCGCCGACGATCGCGGAAGCGACGGACACCGACGACGATTACTTTCGTTGGAACGCGCGCATCTTCCGCAACGCCGGGCTGATCAATTTTCTCGATGGGTGCGCCGTGTCGTTGCCGTGTCACGCATCGGGAACGGCGCCGGTGGGTCTGTCGGTGTGCGGGGTGGCGATGAGCGATCGGCACACGCTCGCGGTGGCGCGGGCGGTGGAAGCGGCGTTGGCGGATCGGTGAGGCGCTCCGCAAGAGCAACGATCCTGAGTCGCTGACGAATCTACGACGGCGCAATGATCCGTCGCATTCCCTCTTCACCGATAGGCTTCACCACGTGGTCTGCATTAGCAGCTCCTTGTCGGACGATGTCACCGAGGTCGACCCTCCTCCTCAACGTGCGCGTTGAGTCGCACTCGGCAACACCAGCTTGAGCGACACAACCGGGTTGACTAGGGTGAT
>DASRZO010000295.1:0-14482 GCA_035686405.1 Pseudomonadales bacterium
CGCGTCCGTCAGCGTCTTCAGCGCGTAGTCCACCTCGTCTTCGTAGAAGCCGGCGGACTGCGCGAGCAATTCGTCGATCGAGCCCGTTTCTTCTCCGACCGCGATCATCTGCATCACGACCGGCGTGAACATACCGCTCGCGCCGGCTGTTGCCGTGATGCTCTCGCCGCGTTCGATGCCGGCGCGCATCGCGAGTACGAGGCGCGACATGTATTCGTTGCCGATCGCGCCCGCTACGACCGTGAGTCCCTGCGTCACCGGCAGGCCGGAGCGCATCACCATCGCGAACGTCTGACAAAAGCGCGCGAGGTTGATTCGTTCGAAAATCGATCCGACGATCGGCAGCCGCAGTTTCGCGCGGTCCCACGCGTGCCGACCGTCGCCCGTAGCGATCCAGCGCTTCACGCCGAACGCGACGGCGAGCGCCACCGCCAACAGATACGGCCAGTACGCGACGAAGAATTCCGAGATGCCGAGTATCAACCGCGTCTGCCACGGCAACTCCGCGTGGAATTTATCGAATACCTTGGCAAACGCAGGAATGACGAACGCATTCAGGATCGTGATCGCCACACCGATCGCGATCAACACGAACGACGGGTAGCGCGTCGCCGACTTGAGGCGCTTCACGGTCTCGCGCTCGAGTTCGAGATATTGCGCGATGCGACGGAACGCTTCGTCGAGACGGCCGGTGTTCTCGCCGACGTGGATGACGCTCGCGTAGAGGTTCGAAAAGACGTCGTCGTGGCGTTTGAGACTCGTCGCGAAGTCGATGCCGCCTTCGAGATCGGCGGCGACCTCGGCGAGGATCGCGGCGAGCCGCGGATTCCGCGACGACTCCGACAGCCCACGCACCGCCCGCACGACCGAAATGCCCGCTTTCGACAGCGTCGCCATTTGGTGGCTGAAGATGATCAGCTCGTCGATCTTCACCGACTGCTTCAGCCACGGCAGCGTCAACGCGGCCGCTTCGGCACGCGCTTCGGCGATGGTCAGCGGAATCGCACCGATTTCCGCCAACTGCGTGGCGACGGCTGCAGGCGTCGCCGCTTCGATGTGTCCGCGCATCGAGCGACCGTTCGCGTCGCGCGCTTGATACGTGAAGCGCGTCACGCCTCAGTGGCTCGTGTTCGCGCGCGGCGCAGCGCGACCGTGCTGATCCGTCAGCGCGTGCACGTCGGGCACCAAAGGGTCGGCGGCGCCGATCTTCAAGTCCTCGACCTGCCCCGACAATGCGAGCACCTCCGCCAGCGTCGTGATGCCCTGCACCGCATAGTCGAGCGCGTTCAACACGAGCGGGCGAAATCCGCGCTGCCGCCGGGCTTGCCGCGCGAACGCTTGGCTGTCGCCGCTACGCAGCGTGTTCGCGAGCTCCTCGTCGAGCTCGAGCAACTCGAATACGCCGGTGCGGCCGTGATAGCCCGTGCGGTTGCAACGACTGCAGCCGCGGCCGTGATGGAACGTCAGCGCGTGCGCCCGCTCCTCGCCGACCAGCGCGTCGAGCCAAGCGTATTGCTGATCGTCCGGCGTCACCGCTTCGCGACACTTGTCGCAGATCTTGCGTACCAGACGCTGCGCCAAGACGCCGCGCACCGACGCCGCCGCGAGATAGCCTTCGATGCCGATGTCGAGCAACCGCGTCGCGCTGGTGATCGCATCGTTCGTGTGCAACGTCGACAGCACGAGGTGTCCGGTCATCGACGCACGCAACGCGATCTCGGCCGTCTCGAGATCGCGGATCTCGCCGACCAGTAGGATGTCCGGGTCTTGCCGCAGCGCGGCGCGCAACACCGTCGCAAAAGTGAGGCCGATCTTCGGCATCACCTGCACTTGGTTGATCCGCTCGAGCTGATACTCGACCGGATCTTCGACGGTGATGATCTTCTTCTCGGCGGTGTTGAGTTCGCTCAACGCACCGTACAGCGTCGTCGTCTTGCCGCTGCCGGTCGGGCCCGTCACCAGCACGAGGCCGTTGGGGCGACCGATCAAGTAGCGCAGGCGCGCCATGATCGACTCCGGCATGCCGATCGATTCGAGCTTCGCGATGCCGCCGCTCTGGTCGAGCAAGCGCATCACCACCGATTCGCCGTGTTGCACCGGCATCGTCGACAAGCGCACGTCGATGTCGCGGCCTTTCACGCGCGTCTCGAAACGCCCGTCCTGCGGCAAGCGCTTCTCGGAAATGTCGAGCCCCGCGGTCAACTTGAGCCGCGATACCAACGCGGACGCGATGCGCGTTTCTTTGACCGTGGTCTCCTGCAATTCGCCGTCGACGCGATAGCGAATGCGCAGCACGGTGTCGCCCGGTTCGATGTGAACGTCGGACGCGCGCACTTGCACCGCGTCCTCCATGATCGATTGCAACAGTCGTGCAACCGGACTCGACGCGCCCTCTTCGGTCTTGCCGACGCCGGACAGCGAGAACTGATCGTCCGAGAGTTCGCCTTCGAGTTCTTCCGCGATGTGCTCGATATCCCCGGTTCGCCGATACGCGAGATCGAGCATCGCGAGCAATTCGCTCTCGCGCACGACCGCGAGCGCCACCGGCGCCTTCAGCTGACGCGCGAGTTCGTCGTACGCGAAGACATCCATCGGATCGGCCATCCCGAGCAGCAATTCGCCGTTGCGCTCTTCGAGCACGATCGCGCGATAGCGGCGCGCGTACGTCTCGGGCAGCCGGCCGACCAAGCTCGGTTCGAAGTTCACGTGCTTCAGATCGACGAACGGAATCCCGAACTGTTCGGATAGGAAACCGAGGAAGCGATCTTCGTCGATGAAACCCTTGTCGACCAAGATGCGCCCGAGCTTACGGCCGGACACGCGCTGTTCCGCGAGTGCAGCCTGCAATTGCTCTTCGGTGATCTCGCCGTTCTTGACGAGCATGTCACCGATACGGACCTTGGTTTTGCGCGGGATCACGCTCGATCGCCTAGGTCATTCGTTCGATTTGTTGCGACGCCCACGCGGATAGCGGCGAACCGGGCGGTGCCACCGACTGCAGCGCGCGATACGCCGAGACCGATTCGGCGCGATGACCGAGTTCGCTTTGCGTCACCGCATAACCCGCCCACCAACGTGCGTTGCGAGGATCGACGCTCAGCAGCGCGCGATAGATCGTCGCCGACTCGGCGAATCGTTTGGTGCGCAGCATCGCCGCCGCGAGTAAATCGTGTTGTTCCGTCGTCGTACGCACGTCGGGCAGGTTCTCCAACAACTGCGCGTAGGCGCGTTCGTAGTCGCCGCGCGCGATGGCGAGGCGCGCATCGAGCAATCGCAATCGTGCATTCGCCTCGGGGACCGTGGTTCGAGCCGTCTCGATCGACACCGCAGCCGCAGCGAGATCGCCGCTCGCGATCTGTTGCGTCACGAGCCGCTCGGTCCGAGCGACCACGCTCGGCGCCTTGTTCGCGGTGGGTTCGGTCGCAGCGGGCTCGGTCGCCGACGTCAGGGGTCGACCGTCAGAACGCGCCCGCTCAGCGGCGATCATCGGCGAAACGGCGGAATTCACCTTCGATATCGAACGCAGCGCGTCGCTCGAGGTCGCGACGGATGCACGCGTCTGCGTCGTGGTCGCACGATCGTCCGAGTCCACGCTGCGCGCGACCACCGCCGATGTCGTGCCGTGCCCGGAGTTCGCACGGCGCGCCGCCTTCGCCGTCGGCGACCAACGCCCGCTCATCACGTCACTGCGTTCGGCGAGACCGTTCCACAGCACAGCGGAATCGACGCTCGGCAACGGCGCAGGTACCGCCAACCAATCCGATCGAGGCGCGGGGACCTCGTGGATGGTCGCCGCATCGACGCGCACGTCGTGCAGTACGACCAACGCCAACGACCACAGCGCGAGAAACACCGTCATCCGAGCAGCACCGCCTTGCCGATCAGATAACGCGGCGAGCGATTCGAGACGCGATTCGTTCATGGCAACCTCACGGCGCGGAGCGCGGATCGAGTTGGGTTTTCAGGGCTTTGACGTGAGCGAGGCTCTCGTTCATCGCGTCGATCTGCGCTTGATCGTCCGATACGACCGGCCGTAGCAGAATGACGAGCTCGCTCTTCACGCCCGACTGTTGCTTCTGCTTGAACGCGTAGCCGAGAACCGGCAAATGCGACAGCCACGGCACGCCGGAGTCGGAGTCGCCACTCGTCGTTTGCATCAACCCGCCGATGACGATGATTTGGCCGCTGCTCGCGCGCACGACGCTGTCCGATTCGCGAATCGTGCTCGCCGCGAGCGGCACGTTCTGGCCGGCGATGATCTTGTTCTGCTGCGTCACTTCGCTGACGGTCGGGTGAACGTGCAGGATCACCTCGCCGCTCTCGCTGATCTCCGGTGTCACGTCGAGCGCGATGCCGGAGAAGAACGGCGTCAGCTGCGGCGAGTCGCTGGTGTTGATCGCGCTGCCCGCGGTCACCGTCGTCGTCGAAATGTTCGTGACGAAATACTCGTCGCTGCCGACCTTGATCACGGCCTTCTGATTGTTGACCGTTTGAATGCGCGGGCTCGACAGCACCTGCACGGCGCCCTGCGTTTCGAGCAGGCGAATCACGCCTTCGAAATCCGAGAACGACATGTTGATCGTGAATTCCGAGTCGTTCGGGTTGAAGAACTGCTTCGCCTGACCGAACGTGAATTGCCCGGCGACGTTGTTGTTGCTGCCCGCGGCGATGACGTTGCCGTCGGCATCGACGATCGGCTTGAACGAGCCGCCGGAATTCTTGCCGAACGTGTTCCAGTCGATGCCGGCTTCGAAGCCCGACTTCAAGGTGACTTCGATGACCTTCGCCTCGAGGATGACCTGCCGGCGCAGCATGAGCTGCGCGCGTTCGAGATATTTGCGCACCGCTTGCAGCGCGTTCGGCATCGCGTGAACGACGACGATTCCGACTTGCGGCGTGACGACGACGCTGCTGCCCGGAACGTTGCCGATGATCGACGTCAGCGTCGCCTGCAGTTCTTGCCAGAAATTCGCGTCGCTGTCGGTGTTGACCTGCGTGCCGACGAGATTGTTCGAGTTCGTATTGCCGGCGCCCTGCTGCACGTAGCCGTTGAAGCCGTTGTTGACGTACGCACCGTTCAAGTTGTTGTTGTTCTGCGAGTCGGTCAGCGTGCCGGCGCTCACCTGCATTTCCGACTGGCCTTTGCGGCCGACGTTCAGATAGTCGATGTGCAGGATTTCCGTGCGCATCGCATCGGGAAAGACTTGGTACAAGCGGCCGGAGCGTTGGTAGTCGTAGCCGTAGACGTTGCGCATGATGTCCATGACTTCGCCGACGCTGACGTCCTTCAGATCGAGCGACACTTCGCCCTTCACGTCGGGGTGCACGACCATGTTGTAGTGCGTTCCCGACACCAGCGACCGGAAGAAATCGGGCGCGCTGACCTTGTTGACTGCGATGTCGAACCGCTCGTCGGCCACTTCGGGCGACGGCGCGGCGCCCAGCATCGGCGGCAAGAGCTGGTCCATCACCGCGCTCGGCACTTCGTGCGTTTGGTTCTGCGCTTCATGGTTGCGATCGATGCCGGACTCCAGCGCCGCTTGCGCTTCGTCGGCGCTGTCGACGTTGAGCGCAGCGCGCGGCTGCAGCTGTTTGATCTGCTGGCAACTCGTCAAGATCACGCATGCGAGCAGGAACCCGACGCGCGGCAGACGGATACTCATCGCAACTCCTTCGTCACGTTCGCGCCTGCGAGCTTCAGGCGCAGCGGTTGGTCGCCGACTCGGGCGTCGACCCATGTCTTGTCGATGCGCACCACCGTCACGCCGTTGGCGGACTGACCTTCGCGCAATGCGACACCGTCGATCACCGCGACGCGGCGCGCGGCGCTGACCAGAATCGACGTCAGCTTCGGTGCAGCGACGCCGGCGTCGCCATGCGTCGGCGTCGGTCGCCAGTTCGGCGGCGGCTGCGTCGGATCCGCGAGCGTATCGGCCAGCGCCGGCAGCGTGAACATCGTCATCAAGGTGAGCCAACGGCGCATCGTCACACTCCCAACCAGTTCCTTTCGCGGCTCATCGTTTCGACCTCGATCACCACGCCGGCCTCCGGATATCCGTCGACGCGGTAGTCGAGGCTGCGCCACGCGAATCGCCACGGCGCTTTTTCGAGTTCTTCCAAGTAGTCGCGCACGGCGAAGTAGCTGCCGCGCAATTCGACCCGCATCGAATGCCGGTACAGGCCCGGCACCGCCTCGCCCGATTCCTGTCGCACCGGCTCCACCGGCAAGCTGGCGACGCGCTTCAACGCAACGCCGCGATGATGTCGGACCACGTCTTCGAGCAAGACCGGCATCATCGACGGTTCGACGAATCCACCAACGAGGGTCTCGAGGCGCTCGTCGACCGCGCCGATTTGCTCGGTCAAGTCCCGCGATTCGTCCGCGAGCCTACGGTTCGGATCGTCGGCGAGTTGCCGCCGTAGCTGCTCGGTGACCTCTTGTTCGCTGACGATGCGTTGCCGCAGCGAAGCGACGTCGCTACGCGCAGCGACGGCGCGACGATCGAGCGTCTGATGCAGCGTCCAATCCCACAGCGTCCAGATCGACGCGACGATCGACAGTGCAACGAGCACGCGCTCGCGCAGCGACAGCGCTTCGAACCGCGAAATCAGCGACTGAATCGATTCGCTCACTGCACATCCTCGTCCGGTCCGGTGATCGTGAAGCGCAGCGCATTCGTTTCGTCGGTCGCGAGTTCGAACGCATCGAATCGATGCCCGGCGAACTCTTCGCCGTGGCCGAGGTTTTTCAGGAATTGCGGCACGAGCACCGGATCGACCGTCATGCCGGCCAAATGGATCTTCGTGCCGCCCTCGAGCAGTTGGATTTCGGTGAGCCAGAGCCCGGGCACCGCGTTCGCCGCCAGGCCGTCGAGATGTCCGGAGAAGCCGCGCGATCGCGTCTTCACTTCGCCGGCGAGCGCGATCTCGAGCGCCGTCCGGCTCTGCAGCTGCGCCGTCAGGTCGGCCACTCGCGCGGCGAGCTTCGAATCCGCCACCGAGTTTACCGAGGCGCGCGTCTGGGCATTCGCTTCGGCAATCGCGGCGAGCTGTTCCGTCAGGCGATCGTGTTCGCCCGTCAGGTGTGAGACGTCGATGAGCGTATGCAGGCTGAACGCCAGCAGAATCGCGACGAAGCCGCCCACCGACAGCGTCGCGTGCACGGCTCCGAACACCATCCGCTTCGGCAGCAGGCCGTCGACCAGCAAGTTGACCTGTTGCGTCATTGCGCTCATGCGGCTGCCTCGGCGAGCGCCGTCGCGCGCAGCGCCGCCCCCAAAGCGGGCAAAGCCGCGGCCAGCGATTCCTCTTGCGAATCCGTCAGGGCGCCGCTCGCGAGGACGCCGGCGTCGAGTTCGATCGAAACCGCATCGGCCAACACCGCACCGAGCGAACGCACCGGCAACGGCAGCATCGCGCCGAGATGCTCGGTGATTCGCGGCTGCCAGCCGTGCGTCGACGCCACCAGCAGGCAATCGGCGGGCGGTTGCGACAGCGCGCTCTCGTAGTAGTCGATCGAGCGTTGAACCTGCAGTAGCAACGCGTCTTTGAACGCGTCCCAGGATCCGTCGGCGAGATCGTTCGGAACGTTCGATACGCGCCGCGACAAGAAGAGCTCGTCACCGCGGGTGACGTTGACGATTCCGTTCGACGGCGTGAGGCGCAGCAGCGCGATCGCGTGTTCGGCCGACGGATAGATGCGATGTACGAGGTTCCGCAACGCGAGTTCGGCGATGTCGATGCACACCGGCGTCAAACCGGCGGCAAGCGCATCGCGCGCACACTGTTCGATACGCGAACGAGCGCTCGCGACGACGAACACCATCGCCGGCCGCCCCCGAGTACCGGCGTCGGGAAACGGAAACACGTCGAGCACGGCGTCAGCGGCAGGAAAGTCGAGGTATTCCTGGATCCGCCACCGCACCGCGTCGCGCAATTCGCTCGGCGCGACGCTCGGACGCTCTACCAACATCAATTGGTACGTATCCGGCGCCGGCACGACGACGCACCGCGCCCGTTCGGCGCCGAGGCGGCGGACGAGGTCTTTTAGAACATCGGAACGTTTCGATGCGCTGTCGAGCGCCGCGCTCGAGGCACGAACGCGATCCTCGGCCGGGTCGGCTAGGGCGACCGATACCGACGACGCAGACAGGTAAACCCCCGCGCAGCCTCGGTTTCGCCGCGCGAGGAAGGGTAGATCGCGGACGCGCAATCCATTGCTCCGTTCGTTCCGTCCTTGTCAGTATAGGAAGCAAGTCAGCATCTGCTCGCCGATCGCCCTCGATGCTCCAGGTCGTGTTGTTCCAGCCGGAGATTCCGCCGAATACCGGCAATGTCATGCGGCTGTGTGCGAATACCGGGGCCCGACTGCATCTGATCGAGCCGCTCGGCTTCGAACTCGACGACGCCAAGATGCGGCGCGCCGGGCTCGACTACGGTGACTGGTCGGAGGTGCAGGTGCACCGCGATCTGGACGCCGTTTTTGCACTGCAGCAACGGGCCGCACTGTGGGCGTTCACTACCAAGGGGAATCACGGGTTTTCTGACGTGAGCTACGGGGCGGACGACCTGTTGCTGTTCGGTCCGGAGACCCGGGGTCTACCGCCCGATGTACTCGGGCGGATCAATCCGGACCGGCACCTGCGCATCCCGATGCGGCCGGATTCGCGCAGCCTGAACTTGTCGAACGCGGTCGCGGTCGTCGTCTACGAAGCCTGGCGCCAGTTCGGCTACCGCGGCTCTGTCTGACGAACGGACGATCTAGTGCTGAACGGGGGGTGCGCCGGCGGCCGTCGCCCGCTGTTGCTTCAGCGCTTCGTCGTACATCGCGTCGAAGTTGACCGGCGCAAGCATCAACGCCGGAAACCCGCCTTTGACGACCAGCGCGTCGATCGATTCCCGGATGTACGGGAACAGGATGCCCGGACAATGCGTCGCCAGCACCCGGCGCATCCGTTCCTCGTCGAGGCCGCGGATGCGAAATACGCCGCCCTGCTGCACTTCGACGATCATCAGCGACTGGCCTTCGGCCGACTTCGCGTGCGCCGTGACCGTCAGCACGACCTCATAGCGCTCGTCGCCGAGTCCGGCCGTCCGCGTATTGATGTCGAGGTGGATCTGCGGCTGCCACGGCCCGCGGAAAACGTCCGGCGAGCGGGGCGATTCGAACGATAGGTCCTTGACGTAGATGCGCTCGAGCGCGAATTCCGGCGCGGCGCCCATTTCAGCCTTTCACCACCGGTAGGTTCTGATTGCGCCATTCGGTCATGCCGCCGACGAGCCGCGTCACCGACGCGAAGCCCGCCTTGCGCAACACCGTACCGGCGGCACCGGCGTGCTGGCCCATCTTGCAGACGATGGTGACCGGCTTTTCTTTGTACTTTTCCAATTCGCCGAGCCGGCTCTCGAGTGTCGTGTGCGGCACGTTCAACGCGTCGACGATGTGGCCGCTCGCGAATTCCTTCGAATCGCGGACGTCGATCACCACCGCGCCCTCCTTGTTGACCAAATTCACCAGTTCCTGCGGGCTCACCCCTCGACCGCCTCGTTGGGTTTCGTTGCGGATGAAGAGTGCCAGCAATACGGCGAAGGTCCCGACCAAAAAGGGATGATTTCCAATGAATTCAATTAGCTGGGCCATCGAGAGACCGGGGCGGCGGACGCGCGGAGGGCGCATTATACACACCCGCAGGGCCCGCACCGCCGCCGCTCGCGTTCACAACCGCCAAGTGTTCGGCCTCCGGCGAACTGATTAAAATGCGCGCTCTTTTGCGCCCGTCGCCCCAACCGAGGTCTCGCCGCTCATGACAGATACTCAGCGCCGCACCGGCCTCTTGATCGTGCTCGACGGGTTCGGTTACCGCGCGGCCACAGAAGGGAACGCGATCGCCGCGGCGCGTACGCCGACGTGGGATGCCCTCTGGGCAAACGCGCCGCATACGTTGATTTCGGGCTCCGGCCACGACGTCGGATTGCCGGACGGCCAGATGGGCAATTCCGAAGTGGGTCACATGAACCTCGGTGCCGGCCGCGTCGTGTACCAGGACTTGACCCGAATCACCCTCGCAATCGAACGCGGCGAGTTCGCCAAGAACCCGGTGATCAACGCGGCGATCGATGCCGCGAAGACCGGTGCGCTGCACGTATTCGGACTGCTGTCGCCGGGCGGCGTACACAGCCACGAAGACCACATCTTCGCGTTGCTCGAACTCGCTGCGGCGCGCGGTCTCGACCACATCTACCTGCACGCATTTCTCGATGGGCGCGATACGCCGCCGAAAAGCGCACGAGCCTCGCTCGAACGCGCCGACGCGTTGTTCGCGAAGCTCGGCGTCGGTCGCACTGCGTCGATCGTCGGCCGCTATTTCGCAATGGACCGCGACCAGCGTTGGGACCGCGTCGAACGCGCGTACAACCTGCTCGTCCGCGGCGAAGCGCCGTTTCATTCGACGTCCGCGCCGGCGGCGCTCGAAGCGGCGTATCAGCGCGGCGAAACCGACGAGTTCGTGCAACCGACCGCCGTTCATGCGGCGGACAGCCTGCCGGTCCGCATCGCCGACGGCGACGCGATCGTCTTCATGAACTTCCGCGCCGATCGCGCGCGGGAATTGTCGCGCGCATTCCTGGCCGACGATTTCACCGCCTTCGCTCGCCGCACCCGAGTCAAATTGTCGGCGTTTGTGACGTTGACACACTACGCCGACGACATCACGGCGCCGCGCGCCTTCGAGCCGGACAGCCTGTCGAACACGTTCGGCGAATACATGGAGAAGCTGAAGAAGACGCAACTGCGCATCGCCGAAACGGAAAAGTACGCACACGTGACGTTCTTCTTCAGCGGCGGACGCGAAGCACCGTTCGCGCTCGAGGATCGAATCCTCGTCCCGTCGCCGAAAGTCGCGACGTACGATTTGCAGCCGGACATGAGCGCGCGCGAAGTCACCGACCGTCTCGTCGAAGCGATTCGCTCACGCCACTACGACGCGATCATCTGCAACTTCGCGAACGCCGACATGGTCGGACACACCGGTATTTTCGAAGCCGCGGTGCGGGCCGTGGAAACGCTCGACGAGTGCCTCGGGCGCATCGTCACGGCCGTCCGCGAAACGAACGGCGAGTGTTTGATCACGGCGGATCACGGCAACGTCGAGCAGATGTCCGATGCGGCGACGGGGCAACCGCACACGGCTCACACCTGCGAACCCGTGCCGCTCGTGTACGTCGGCGAACAACGCATTCGATTCCGCACCGGCGGCACGCTGGCGGACGTTGCACCGACGCTGCTGACACTGATGCGCCTGCCGGTACCGAAGGAGATGACCGGCCGGTCGCTGCTCGATCCGTCGGAGCCCGCGCGGCTGCGCGCTTAACTGCGCTTCATGACATGGCATCGCACGCTCGCGACGCTCGGTCTCGCGTGGTTCGCGGCCGCAGCGGCGCCGCTCCACGCGGCCGAGGACATCTCGAAGGCGAAGAGCGACGTCAACAGCATCACGAAAAAGCTGAACGACCTCGACGTCTGGTTCTCCGACGCGACACGCCGCCAGCGCGATCTGCAGCAAGAACTGCGTTCGACTGACCAATCGATCGCCGGCACCAGCAGCGATATCCGCGACATCGAAGCAGAGCTGAAGCGCATCGGCGCGGAGCTCGCCGATTTGAACGCGCAAATGCAGACGCTGACCGCGCAACGTCAGCAACAGGCGGAACTGATCGCGAACCACCTCGCGGCCGCGTATCGACTGACCGGCGAAGACTTCCTGAAGCTGCTGCTGAACCAACAGGATCCGGATCAACTCGACCGGATGATGCACTACCACCGCTACTTCGCGCAGGCGCGCAGCGACGCGATCGATGCGTACAAGAAGACGCTCGCGGAGATCGCGGCGAATGCTGCGGCGACGCAGCAGCGCGAACAAGCACTCGCGCAACAGCAGCGCAACCTCGACGCGGAGCGCGACGAGTTGCGCTCGAAGCGACAAGGCCGCGAACGTTTGCTCGCCTCGCTGAAGACCGAGATGCAGGGCAAGGCCGACGAGCGCGCGCGACTGACCGAGGACCGCAAGCGCCTCGAGTCGCTGATCACCGAACTGCAACGCCGCGCTCAACGCGGCGAGGTCGCGAGCGGCGCATTCGCTCGCGCGAAAGGCAAACTGCCGTGGCCGACGGCCGGCAAGGTCGCGCATCGTTTCGGTCAGGATCGCTCCGGCGGTTTGCTGAAGTGGCAAGGAATCTTCATCGATGCCCCCGAAGGAACGCCGGTCACCGCCGTGCACTCGGGTCGCATCGCCTATTCGGATTGGTTTCGCGGCTTTGGACTGCTGACGATCATCGACCACGGCAATGGCTTCATGAGCCTTTACGCCCACTCCGACGTGCTCTATAAGCAGATCGGAGACACCGTGACCGCCGGCGAGACGATCGCGACGACCGGCCGCAGCGGCGGACAGACCGAGAGCGGCTTGTATTTCGAGATCCGCAGCAACGGAACGGCGATCGACCCACTCGTGTGGCTCTCGAGACGCTGAGCCGACCTACGACGAGATCCATGGACTACACGACCGGCGTTCCGACGCCGCTGAACGAATCGCGCGAACTGCCACGCCGTGCGTGGCTGCGCCCCGCCGCGGCGGGGCTCGTGCTCGGGATCGGTATCGGTTATGCGATGCACGCGCTGTGGCATACCCCCGCACCGATGGTCGCAACGCTGCCGGACGTGCACACCGTCGCCGAGGCGATCGAGCAGGTGCGCGACAACTACGTCGAACCGCGCGACGAGACGGCGCTCCTCGACGACGCACTGCGCGGTGTCATGAGCGGCCTCGACGAGCATTCCGTGTATCTCGACGAGCGCGCGCTGGAGAGTCTGACCGAACAGACGACCGGGCACTTCGGCGGCATCGGTATCGAAGTCACGCTCGATCAAGGCGCATTCAAAATCATCGCGCCGATCGACGACACGCCGGCGCAACGCGCCGGTCTCAACGCCGGCGACGAGCTCGTGCGGATCGACGATACCGACGTGCTCGGCCGTTCCCTCGACCAGGTCACCGAGGCGCTGCGCGGCGAGCCCGGGACCATCGTGCGGCTTGCGGTGCATCGCGACGGCGCCGCCGATCTGCTCGACTTCGCGATCAATCGCGCCGCGATCGACGTCGATAGCGTGCGCGGGCGCGTGCTCGAACCCGGCTATGGCTACTTGCGCATCACCCAGTTCCAGACCGGCACCGGTGCCGAACTCGTGAAGGCTCTGAAGTCGATGCAAACGAAGGACGGACCGCTGCAAGGCCTGGTGCTCGACCTGCGTAACAATCCCGGCGGCGTGCTACAGGCGTCGGTCGACGTCGCCGACGCGTTCTTGTCCGACGAAGACGGATTGATCGTCTACACCGAAGGTCGGCAACACTCGTCCGATTTGCGCTACCTCGCCACCGGCAGCGACTTGCTGCACGGCGCGCCGCTCGTCGTGTTGATCAACAAAGGTTCGGCGTCGGCGTCGGAGATCGTCGCCGGCGCGTTGCAGGACCATCGCCGCGCGGTCGTCGTCGGCACGACCAGCTACGGCAAGGGGTCGGTGCAAGCCGTACTGCCGCTCGATCACCACCGCGCATTGAAATTGACGACGGCGCGCTACTTCACGCCGAGCGGACGCTCGATCCAGGCGAAAGGCATCGAGCCCGACGTCGTGATCGACCCGGGGTCTGCCGACACCGGCGGTGACGCCATACTCGCCGAGGGCGTCCGTCAGCTGAAAATGCACCGGCTCTGACGCCGTAGCGGTTGCCAGAGACACTGCTCGCTCCGTAAGCTGATCCCATGGTCGCGGCTATGACCCGCGCCTTCGCAGATTCGTTGGGCACGACGCATCTGCGCGACGAATCTCGATGGGGAAAGGACGACAATCGACGATGCGACGGGCGCCGCGTGCACGGGTGCGTGTGTCATTTGCCGTTTGGCGCCGAATGCGGCGGCGAATGCAGCGCGTCGTGGGCCCGGTGGGCTGCATCCTCTTCCTCGCAGGTCTCTCGTTGCCGGCCGAGTCAGCGGACGATGCACCGGTCGGGGCCGGCGGGCGACCGGCGATGCTCGCGCTGATCGTCGACGACATCGGCTACAACCTGGAGCGCGGCCGGCGCGCGATCGCCCTGCCGGGCCCGATCGCTGTCGCCGTATTGCCGTTCGCGCCGCATTCGACCCGCCTCGCGCTCGCGGCCGACGCGGCGAGTGCCGACGTCCTGTTGCACGAGCCGATGCAAGCGATGGATGCGATCGCCGAACCCGGCATGCTGACGGCGAACATGTCCGACGCCGCACTGCGCGACACGTTCGAGCGCGCGCTCGCCGACGTGCCGAACGCCGTCGGCGTCAACAACCATACCGGCAGCCTCCTGACGTCGTTGCGCGGGCCGATGCGCGCTTTGATGCAGGCGTTGCACGAGCACGGGCTCTTCTTCGTCGACAGCCGCACGACGCCGGCGACGGT
>DASRZO010000296.1:0-7164 GCA_035686405.1 Pseudomonadales bacterium
CCTTCGCTTGCGGGTTGTGCTTGAAGCGCGTCGGCATCATGCGTGCGAGCGCGGCGCTGTTCACCCACGATGCGCCGACGGCGCCGAACAATTCGAACTCGAGCTGGCGGTTCGCCATGTCGATGCGGCCGATCTCCTTCGGCGTCGCGCCGAACAGCGACGGTTCGGGATGGATCGCTTCGAAGTAACGGCAGATCGCGACCGACTCGGCGATGCAAGTGCCGTCGTCGAGTTCGAGCACCGGGATCTTGCCGCTCGGATTTTTCGCGAGGAACTCCGGCGTCTTGTGCTCGCCGGCCTGCATGTCGACTTGCACCAACGGCACGGTGATGCCCTTCTCGGCGAGATAGATCCGCACGCGACGCGGGTTCGGTGCGGCGGTCATATCGTACAGTTTCATCGGAGTTCTCCTCTCGTCGCTTCTTCCCAGGACCTGCGGATCACGAAGCCGCGGTTGAGCGCCATCACCAATGGGATCTCGAGCGGCGCGTACCCGCGTCTTCGGTCAACTGCGCGCCGCGAATGGTCGCGTCGACGCCGAGACCGAGCGCTTTTGCGTTTGCGCCAACGGCCGCGAGCTGGCGCATGAAGCGCTGGAACCGGGCGAGACCGCCGCGATCGGACAACTCGCCGTGTCCCGAGATCGCTTCCATCGATGCCTGCTCCGTGTGCGAAGGCAGCGTGGGATTGTCGGGGCCGTCGGCCGCGATCGCAAGGCAACCGCGGTCGAAACGATGCTTTTCACAGCGGGCTTTTCACAGCGGGCTTCTCACAAACGCGCTGTTCACAATGGCGTTGTTCACAATGGATAGTGCGTCGCGGTGCCGGCGACGGCCGACCACGTGATCAACAGCGCGTTGACGAATGCGGCGAGATAGACGCTGCCCGTCGCGCGCTGGAAGACCGCGAAGATCACACCTGCGATGGCGAGCAATACGACGAATTGGATCGCGACGACCGTCAGCAACGGATGGCCGAGGGGTAGCGGAATGCCGGCTGTCAGCGGCACGTACTGCAGCGCCAACAGTGCGACGAAGCCGTTCGTCAGAATCAGCACGCAGCGCAGGCACGCGCGGCCGGTGCTGGCGCCGGCGATGAATTGATTCAGCGAGGCGCCGACGATCACGAACATCACGCTCATCGGCACCAGGTACACGAGAAAGGGCACGACGTGCCACGGCGCGAACAATTTGAATGCGACGACCCAGAAGCGGAAGTCGACGTTGAACACCCTATCGACGGCGAACAGCGTCAGATATGCCGCCGCGACGATCGCACACGCGGCGGCGGCGGCGCCGAACAAGCGCTTCAAATCGAACCCGAGCGGCCACACGCCGATCGACGCGAGCGTGGCGCCGCCGCGACCGAGGATCACGATCGCGATGAACCCGAGCGTTGCGTTGACGAACGCCCACAGGATCAAACCGTTCGACAATTGTTGCGGTGCGTGCGGCGACACCGGCCACGCCGACGTTTGTGCCAGATCGAAGAACGGAAAGTACGTCAGCACCGGCAGCAGCGCCGTCACCGCCGCGGACCAACCCGGCCGGATCGGCTTGGTCGTCAGCGGCAGGGGCACGGTGAGCCATTGCAGGGTGCGCCAGCGCAACATCGTTAGGCCGAGGCCGATCACCGTCAGCACCATGCCGACCAACGCGACCAGCGTCGTCAGTTCTTTCCAATACCAGATCTGGTGGTGTGCCGGCTGCGGCGTGCCGCCCGTCAACGTCGTCGCGAACCAATCGACGGCGGCGCCGATCGCGGCGGTGGATAGGTGATCGCCCGGATGCGTGACCGGCGGCGTGTACAGCACGCGCGCGGTGCCGAACTCGAGATACCCGTACAACTTGCCTGGGACGACCGGCGTCAACGAGCCGAACATCTCCAGCAGTTTCGGCGAGTGCGTGACCTCGGCACCGGTCGGCACACCCCACATCAGATCCGAGAATTCGTCGTATTCACTGAAGACGACCGCGACGTTGCGCGGAAACTCGAGCGTGCCGGCCGGCGCGCCGAAGACGCCCGGCGCGGAGCCTTCGAGCACCATCGCGCGATAGCCGTCCGGATACGCGGCGGCGGCGGCGAGTACCGCCCAGCCGCCCATCGAATGACCTTCGAGGCCGATGTTGTCGGTGTCGACCGTCGGCAGGTTGCGCAGATACGCGAGCGCGTCGGGGCCGCCGAAACCGTTCGCGAACGCGGGCGGCCGCGAGTAGCCGTGTCCCGCTTGATCGAGCGCGAGCACGACGTAGCCGCGACGCGCGAGTTCGATCGCGAAGCCGCTCTGTGTCTCGCGCGAGTTGATGTAGCCGTGCACCGCGAGGATGCCGGGCGCCTTGTGGTCGGCGTCGATACCGTCCGGCGTGTACAACAGCGCGCTCAGCTCGCGCCCGTCGGCGCCGGCGAAGCGCACGTCGTCGACGCGCACGCTGCCGCCGACGGTTTGGATCTCGTGCGCGGTGAAGCCGCCGAGCGAGATCAGCATCAATCCCATGCCGAGTAGTGCGTGATGCACGTTCATTCGAAGACCTACAGCGTCCCTACTCGGCAGCCGAGTCGGAGATCGTTTGATGTGGGAACGGTACTGTCGGTGCGCGACTCAGTGCGGCGGTTGGGGCATCGGCACGTTCGGGTTCCTGTTGCCGTCGGCGCACACGCCGTTGCTGCTCGCGCCGTTGTCCGGGTCGGTGGGGCACGGGTCGCACGCATCGCCCAGCCCGTCGCCGTCCGAGTCGGTCAAGTCGCTGCTCGCGAGGTTCGGGCAGTTGTCGCAGTAATCCTTGATGCCGTCGCCGTCGCTGTCGCGGTCGTCCGCGAAGATCTGCAGCGGCGCCGAGTTCAAGACGAAGCTGTTTCCGTCCGCGGTCTTCGCGGTCGCGCGAATGCGCGCGTCGGTGCCGACGATCGCGTCGGCCGGTATCTGCGCGCGGATCGAGATCGCGCCCTGGGCGTTCGCCTTGCCGCTGCCGATCTCGCGTATGGCGTCGCCTTGTTCGAACGTGACCACGACGGCGTCGTTCGGCTGCAAACCGTTGCCGGTCAAAGTCACCGAATCGCCGCGCGCGAACGCAGTGTCTCGCGCGCACTCCTGGAATACGGCTGGATTCACCCACAGCTTGCCGCGCAGACGCGGCGGGGGATTCTCGTCGGCTTGCAGCGATGCGGCGAGCAGCCACAAGACGATGCCGAACCCGATCGTGTGTTTGGTACGTTCGACGTGGATCATGCGGCGCCCTCCGGCGGCCCCCTCTGCAGCAAGCGCGAGCCATGCTACCGCAGCGCGTCGCCCGGGTGCAGGCGCGCCGCGTGATCGAACGCACGCGCCGTCATTGCGCCGTCGACTCGACGACGTCCGCGTCGGGTCGCCACGCCGGCATCCCCGCGCGCCAGAAGATGAAGCTCAGCGTGTCGAGCCACAGCTCGTCGCGCTGCTCGCGCGTCGAGCCGATGCCGTGGCCCGCTTCGCTGTCGACCCGCAGCAGTACCGGGTTCGGCGTACCGCTCGCTTGCAGCCGCGCAGCGAATTTGGCCGGCTCCCACGGCGGCACGCGCGGATCGTTGAGCCCGGTCGTGATCATGATCGCGGGGTACGTCACGCCGTCGCGCACGTGCTGATACGAATCCATCGCCAACAGGTTTGCAAAGCCGCTCGGCGTCGTGATGCTGCCGAACTCCGGAATGTTCGGCGGGCCGTTCGGCGAGAACTCGTCGCGAGTCGGATTCGCGGCCGGCACGTCGTCGATGACGCCGGCCACGAGGTCCGGCCGTTCGACCATCGCCATGCCGACCGCGATGCCGCCGGCGGAAGCGCCGGTGAGGAAGGCTTGTTTGCGCGACGTGACGCCGCGCGCGATCAGGTCTTCGGTGCAGGCGATCAGATCGCGCCACGTATTCGGTTTGTTGGCATCCTTGCCGGCGAGACGCCACGCTTCGCCGAGTTCGCCGCCGCCGCGCACGTGGCACGTGGCGTACACGCCGCCTTCGCGGACGAACGCGATGACGCGCGCGCCGAAATACGGCAGCAGCGACAGACCATACGAACCGTACGCCTCGATCAACGCCGGCGCCGCGGCGATCGCGTCGCGCTTGCGCACGATCGTCAGCGGTACGTGCACGCCGTCGGCGGCGACCGCTTCGACGTCGTCGACGACGTACGCGGTGTGATCGAACGGCGGCTGCTCGCCGAGTTCGAGGTCGGTGAAGCGGCTGGTCGCCGGATCGTACGAGAACGTATGAGCCGGTTCGGTCCAGCTCTCGAGCGTCAGCGTGATGCCGGGCGTACGCGGGTCCGTGAACGTGTCGGAGACGTAGCCGCGAAACGGCAGCGGTACCTCGGTCGCGGTCGTCGAACCGGTCGGAATCCGCAGCAGGTGCGAATAGATGCCTTCGAGCGTCAGCACGTACAGCGCATCGGCTGCCGCTTGCACCGACTCGACGATGCGGCCCGGTTGCGGAGCGACCAGCGTCGTCGCCGCCGCGAGCGGTTGACCGGCGCGCAGCGTCAACACCTTGAAGGTCGGCGCGTCGTGATGCGACAGCAGGAAGATCTCGTCGCCGCGCACCTCGATGCCGGTGACGCCGTCGTCGCGGTTCACCAACGGCTGCCACGCGGTGCGACGATCGGTCAGCCACGCGAGCGGCGCGGTCCACGCCGCCAGTTCGTTCGTCACGCCGTCGATGTTGAGCGCCAGCAGCGTGTTCGAGTCGGGCGTGATCAGCAGTTGCGGGTTCTCGACCGGGGTGAACGTCGGCGCGTGCGACGCCGGATCTTGCGGCACCGTTCGGCCGAGCACCGGTACCGGCGCGTGCGCGAGGTCCCACATGGCGATCGTCGCGTCCTTGTATTTCTCGGTCGCGGCTGCGTTCGGCGGCAAGGCCTGCAAGCGGATGAAATACAGCGCCTTCGAATCCGGCCGCCACGTCACCGAACCGTACTCGGCGCGATCGACCGGGCCTGCGATCAGCGCGCGGCTCGCGACGTCGTAGACGTACAGCGAGGCATCTTCGGATCCGCCGGCCGACAGACCGGCGGCGACCTTCGTACCGTCCGGCGACGGCGTGAAGTAGTTGATCGCGTACGGCGTGCCGTCATGGCGCGTGCGGATCGCGCCGACGTCGATCAGCGTGTGCGTCCCCGATGCATCGCGCATCATCAGGTCGAACTCGTCCGAACTCGGTCCGCGACCGAGGAAGAACTCGCGGCCGGCGAATTTGGCGTAGTCGCTGATCGTGCCGAAGCCGCCGGTGAAGGCGTCGAGACGGTCGCCGAGCGCATCGCGCGGGCCGATCGCGTCGAAGACCGCGCGCGTGTAGTCGTTTTGTTCGCGCATCCATTCGATCGTCGGCCCCTGCATGCGCTCGAAGTAGCGGTACGGGTCGACGATCGTGGTGCCGAACAACGTTTCGGTGACGGGTTGCTGCGGCGCCAGCGGCGGCTTTGGAATGCCGAGCGGCGCGAGCGGGTCGTCGGCCGCGCGCCCCAATTGAGCCGTCAGCGCGAGTGCGAACGCGACGGCGAGTGCGATCCGGTACTGCATTTGCTTCACATACTCCGGTACTTCACATGCTCCAGCCGCCGTCGATCAAATGGATCGCGCCGGTCGTGTAGCTCGATTCGTCGCTCGCGAGATACACGGCGAGCGCGGCGACCTCGTCGGCGGTGCCGAGGCGGCCCATCGGTTGTCGCTTGATGAAATCGGCGCGCGCTGCGGCCGGGTCGGCGAAGGCGTTGATGCGGTCGCCGAGCGACGGCGTCTCGACCGTGCCGGGACAGATCGCATTGCAGCGCACGCCGCGCGCGACATAGTCGGCGGCGACCGATTTGGTGAGACCGATGACGCCGGCCTTCGTCGCACCGTACACGCAGCGATTCGCCGCACCCTTCACGCTGGAAGCGACCGACGACATGTTCACGATACTGCCGCCGCCGGCCGCGAGCATCGCCGGTAAGAACGCGCGGATCACGCGGTACATCGAGGTCAGATTGAGTTCGAGCGAGAACGCCCAGGCATGCGGCGGGCAATCGAGAATCGAACCGTGGTGCACGAAGCCGGCACAGTTGAACAGTACGTCGACTGCGCCGATCGATCGCACGGCCGCGTCGACCGCGCCCTGATCGGTGACGTCGAGCCGCTGCGTCGCGATCGCGGGCTGCGCTCGCGCGAGATCGGCGAGCGTGCGGTCGTTGATGTCGGTCGCGATCACGCGCGCACCTGCGGCGGCGAACGCGAGCGCCGTCGCGCGTCCGATGCCTTGTCCTGCGGCCGTGACGAGCGCGCGCTTCCCGTTCAACCTGTTGCTCATGGAGATCCCCTTCGACGTCCGGTTAGCATAAAGCATCGCGTCGCGGCGCCGATTCGGTGCGGAGAGAAATTCGATGACCACCATCACTTCGATCGAGGCGATCGACGTCCGCTATCCGACGTCGCGCATGCTGGATGGTTCGGACGCGATGAATCCCGACCCGGACTACTCGGCGGCGTACGCGATCGTGCACACCAGCGTCGCCGGTCTCGACGGCCACGGCATGACGTTCACCATCGGTCGCGGCAACGAACTGTGCGTCGCGGCGATCGCCGCGCTCGCGCCGCTGATTGTCGGACGGTCGATCGAAGAACTGACGAGCGACATGGGCGCGCTGTCGCGGCGCTTGCTCGGCGAGAGTCAGATGCGCTGGCTCGGCCCGGAGAAAGGCGTCGTGCATCTCGCGGCCGCGGCGATCATCAACGCGGTGTGGGATCTGTGGGGCAAGCAGAGCGGCAAGCCCGTGTGGCGACTCGTCGCCGATCTCGAACCCGAAGCGTTGCTGCGCACGCTCGACTTGCGTCACGTCACCGACGCGGTCGCGCCGGCGGAAGCGCTCGATCTCTTGCGCGATGCCGCGCGCGGCAAAGCGGAACGCCGCGCGCGATTGGAACGCGAAGGTTATCCCGCGTACACGACGTCGGCCGGTTGGCTCGGCTATCCCGACGACAAGATCCTGCGCTTGACGCGCGCAGCACGCGCTGCCGGCTGGAACGCGATCAAGATCAAAGTGGGCCGCTCGCTCGACGACGACTTGCGCCGGTGCGCGCTGATCCGCGACGCGCTGGGGCCCGACGGGCGGCTGATGGTCGACGCGAACCAAGTGTGGGAGGTCGGTCAGGCGATCGATTGGATTCGCGC
>DASRZO010000297.1:0-3201 GCA_035686405.1 Pseudomonadales bacterium
CCGGCGGCGCGCGTGGAATAGGCGCGTCTTCACGGTGCCGACCGGGCAGCCGCGCAGCTGTGCGATCTCGGCGCACGAGTAACCGAAGTAGTACGTCAGTTCGAGCGCGTCGCGATGCTCGTTCGATAGTTGCGCGAGCCCGCTGGCGAGGTCGCGATCGTGATCGGCCGGCGCCTCGACCGCCTCGTCGAACTCGTGCATTTGCGCGCGCTGCAAATCGCGCCCGAGGCGGGTACGCGCGCGGTGACTCTTCAGCGTCGCGATGCCGAGCACCCACGTGGTCACTTGTGCATCGCCGCGGAATGCGCCGGCGTTCTCCCAAACGACCCACATCACGTCGTTGAGCACTTCGTCGACCGTGTCGGTGCGTCGCAGCAAGCGATAGAGGTGGCGGACCAGAGCGGGCCGCAGCGCGTGATAGAGCCGGCGGAACGCGTCGCGATCGCGATCGACGACGCGGCGCAATAGCGCGCGGAGTTCGGCGTCGTCCGGCGCGACGGCGATGGGTGGACGCAACATCAAAACGAAATTCCACGAAGTTGAGAGGGATCGTTCGCCCATCGTTGGTGCGCGGCGGCAATGGCTTGGTTCATCGCGGCGACGATTTTTCTCGGCGATGAACCCCGTTTTCGAGTCGCGACACTGAACCTGCGTCCATCTACGAAGTACCCGGAGGATGCACCGATGAACGTTCGACGGCCGAGCGGTTGGGTAGCGATCGCACTCGTCGGCGCGGCACTCGCGCATACACCGGTGGCGCACGCGGTGCCGAGCTTTGCGCGGCAGACGGATCTGCCGTGCAGCGGCTGCCACGTCCGCTTCCCGGAACTCAATGCGTTCGGTCGGCAGTTCAAGCTGAACGGCTACACGTTGACCGACGACACGAAGCAGATCGTGGCGACCGATTCGAAGCAGCAGGAGTCGCTCGCGATTCTCGATCTGCCGCCGCTGTCGGTGATGTTCGAGACCGCGTACACGGCCACCTCGAAATCGGTGCCGGACCAACAGAACGACGACACGCAGTTCCCCGAGCAGCTGAGCCTGTTCCTCGCGGGCAAGATCGCGCCGCGGATCGGCGCCTTCGTGCAAACGACGTACACGCAGGGCGACGACAAGTTTTCAATCGACAACGCCGACGTCCGCTATTCGAACCAAGCCGCCGTCGGCGACGTACCGATCGTTTACGGCTACACGTTGAACAACGCGCCGACCGTCGAAGACCTCTGGAACAGCACGCCGGCGTGGGGCTTTCCGTGGGCCGCACCCGACGTGGCGCCGACGCCGGTCGCCGCGCCGCTGGTCGACGGCGGTCTCGCGCAAGACGTTGCCGGCGCGGGCGGCTACGCGATGATCGATGGCAGCGTGTACGTCGCGACGACGTTGTATCGCTCGGCGCACTTGGGCTCGGGTGCGCCGACCGCCGGCAGCGAAAACACGATCGAAAACGTGGCGCCGTACTGGCGTCTCGCGTGGCAGAAACAATGGTCGACCGCGACGTATCTCGAAGTCGGCGCGTACGGATTGCACGCGAAGCTGATACCGAGCGGGCTCGACGGCCCGACCAACGATTACACCGACGTTGCCGCCGACTTCCAGTTCGAGCACGCGAGTGGCGACAACGCACTGACGATACACGGCACGTACATCCACGAGGACCAGCGTTTGCGCGCCAGCGTGGCGTCGTCAGCGGCTTCGGGTAAGGCGAACGACATCGAGACGCTGCGGCTCGACGCGGGGTATCACGTCGGTCGGTGGATGCCGACGCTCGGCGTGTTCGAGACGACCGGCAACCGCGACCCGCTGCTGTACGCACCGGCAGCGGTGGACGGCAGCGCGAACGGCAAGCCGGACAGTCGCGGCGCAATCGCGCAACTTGCGTACTTCCCGTGGCTCAACACGCAATTCACTTTGCAGTACACGTACTACGGCCGCTTCAACGGCCGCCACGACGACTACGACGGCGCGGGTCGCGATGCGAGCGACAACAACACGCTGTTCCTCGTCGCCTGGTTCGCCTGGTGAGGCGCGCGGTCGCGGGCCCCGGCGAATCCGAACCTATGCAGCCGTGCCGAAGAGCGCCGAAAAGTTCTCGCTGTAGAAGCGCGTCAGCGTCGTCTCCGGTCGGCCGGCAAGCGACTGGCCGAAGCGGCCGAGCGGATGACGCCCGCCTTCGGTGTGCGGATAGTCGCTCGAGAAGAGATACAGCCGGTCGTCGGACTGATCGATCAACGCGCCGACCGCTTCGTATGGATACGGCGTGAAGCGCAGATGTTCGATCACGGTCTCGGACGGTTTGTGCGTCAGCGCGCGCAGGTCGGGCTCCGACTTCTTCCAGATTTCGGCGATCCAATCGAGCCGCGCGATCATCGCCGGCACCCAACCGGCACCGAGTTCGATTGCACCGCCTTTCAGGTTCGGATGCCGTTCGAACACGCCGTCGAGCACCATCGCGCCGAGGAACGTCTCGACCGGTTGATGCAGCGACGTCATGTCCTTGCCGCGGACGTTCTCCCCGCCCCCGAGCCAATCCGTTGGGATCGGTCTGCCGGTGTTCATCCACGCCTTGTCGAGCTGCAGCGGATTGCCGCCGACATGCAGCGTGAACGGTATGTTCGCCTCGGCGAGGCGCGCCCACACCGGATCGAGATCGTCGTGACCGGGCGAGCGGTCGCCGGCAGGCCGATGCGGCACCCACGCGGCGGCGAGGCCGAGACTCTTCAAGTGCTCGACCTCTTTCACCGCGAGGTCGGTGTCGTCGAGCGGCAATGCGGCGACGCCGAGCAAACGACCGTCGTTGGCGCAGAAGTCCGCCATCGCGCGGTTGTGGGCGCGCGCGATCGCAAAGCGCTCGTCGATCGGGCGCTGCAGCGCGAACGCCGCGCCCGCCGCGAACGTCGAGAACACGAGCTGTCGGTCGAAGCCGAGTTGATCGAGCGCCGCCGAGCGTTCGCTTGGATTGAACGCGCCGAGCGCGAAGTAGCCCTTCGGCCCCGAGATCAGCTCGTCGCCGAGTTCGATCATCTGCCGTACTTTTTCCGGCGCGTGCGATTTGCGCACCATCAGGTCTTCGATCTTGTCGGCGAGCGGTCGCGGCACCGCGCGGATCTGCGGCACGCGATCGCGATATGCGGGATCGGCGTACTGGGTGAGGAAGTCCGGCAGCTCCATGATGTGGCTGTCGGCGTCGTTGAAGGTGCGGCC
>DASRZO010000298.1:0-3747 GCA_035686405.1 Pseudomonadales bacterium
TTCTGGGTGATCTTCGTGTTGATCACGGTTGCGACCGTCGCACTCGCGCGGTCGTTGTGGCAGCAGTTCAGGGGCTGACGCCCCGCTGGTGCATCGACCGGCTGCTGTCGAAGCGCACCCTGCGTACGGGTCGAGTGACGCTTTCTGGCCGCCGTCTTGCGGTTCTACGCCAACCCAACCATCCATTGGAGGGAGGGGATGAACTGCGAGCCACCCTTTTCCGGACTCGGGGTGCGGATCTACGCTGTCCCCCAACCAAAACGCGGAGGGGACGCAGTGAACTGGGAAGAGGTGGGCGCTATCGGTCAGGTGCTCGGTTCGGTCGCGGTGTTGATCACACTGGTCTACCTGTCGGTGCAGGTGGCGCATGCGAGGCAGGAAACGCGCCGCGCGATCGACAATAGCCTTTCCAGCGGCGTTCGCGACTGGACGATGACGTTTGCAACCGATGAACGACTCAATCGCTTGTTCGTAAATGCCAATGCGACATTGACCGGAGGGCAAATTCCTCCATTCATCACGGAGACGGCGCGACTGACCGGCATGTCGGTCGAAGATACTGCCGCCGTGTTGTGGGCGCTCCAATCGCAATTCGAGTGGCTTGCCCGCACGATCGCCTACATCGACGAGTTACCGGACGGTCGCCGCGACGACGTCGATCGAAACTTGCGCATGGTCTACGGCGTGATTCCACTGTCGAAGATGTACTACGCGATGATGAAGCCCACGCTCAACCGCGACGCCGTTCGCTACATCGACGAGTTGTTGGCGCGACCGATCCCCGACATACCATTGCTGCAACCGGCGAAGGCTGTGTGACCACGCTTCGGCGCGCGAGCAGTCGCCGTCGCCTCGATCGGCCTCGACACGTACCGCTGCGCGATGCCGCCAAACACCGCGACGCCGACCGCGTGGACGAGGAGGATGCGGTGAATTGTGATGCAATCGGTGCGCGGGCAGGACTCACAGATGATGTCGAGGTGGCGGTCCGATACCCTAGCCCCAACCATTTGACGGAGGGGACGTAGTGAATTGGGAAGCAGCGGCAGCGATCGGGCAGTTGTTGGGTTCGATCGCGGTGTTGGTGACGTTGGTGTATCTGGCACAACAGATACGCCACGCGAAGGACGAAACGCAGCGACAAGTGCGGCAGTCTCGGATGGACACTCTGATCGGTCTGCAACTCCACCTGGCAAAGCCGGAAATCGCGGATGCTCATTGCAAGGCGCAAGGGGCGCTCGGCGCCGGTCAGATTCCGTTCATCGCCACGTTGATCGAATCCGGTCTCACCGAAGGCGAAGCGATGCGACTGTTCATGACGCAGATGGCGTGGCTCAACTACCGCGGACACACCATTCGCCACCTGCACGAACTCCCGCCGAGTTCGCGGGAGAATTTCGACCACACCTTGCGAGTGCTGTATGGCACGCCCGGGGTGGCGCGCCTGTTCTACACCTCGTTCAAGGCGAACTACGATGCCGATGCCGTCGGATACATCGATCGTTGTTTGGCTCGGCCCGACTGAGCCAGACAACCTGGCCGACGCGCGCTAGACGATCTCCACCGGGGTTGCCTCCGTGATCCTCGTCGGCGCCGTTTCCTTCATCAGCGACATCGCGACGATGCCGACGACGGCGGCGCCCATCATGTACCACGCCGGCGCGAGCGGACTTCCCGTTGCCTTGATCAGCCACGTCACGTACGGCTG
Source organism: Pseudomonadales bacterium (assembly GCA_035686405.1). GTDB lineage: Bacteria > Pseudomonadota > Gammaproteobacteria > Pseudomonadales > Azotimanducaceae > DATJGR01. The sequence continues at coordinate 1,709 of DASRZO010000298.1, forward strand.
CGCGATACCGCCGAACACCGCGACACCGACCGCATAGACGATGGCGAGGCCGGTACTGCGCACGTCTTTGCGCAGCGATTCCGTGAGACACACGAGCGCGACGCCGACGCTGGTCGAGCTCAACGCGCTCAGGAGTCCGGTCGCCAAGATCAACGTCAGCGCGTCGCGGTTGCCGACCATCAGCGTGAACGCCGGATAAATCGCGAGCAGGAACAGCACGCGCGCGGTGATCATCACGGGCTTGCGGCCGACGCGATCCGACAGCGCGCCGCCGAGCAATGCGAAGATCACGCCGCCCACGCCGTTCGCGACCGATGCGCCGAACGAATCCGCCTGCGACATGTGCAGCGTCTCCGACGCGAAGGTCGTCATGTACAAGAGCACGTACGTCGACGTCGTGAAGCTCATGATCATGCCGAGCCCGAGCAAAATCGGCCGCGCGTGACTGAACGCACCCGTCTCGGTCGGATGGACCGACGACGGCGTCTCATGCCGATGCAACGTCTCCGGCATGCGCCGGCGCATCCACAAACCGAACGGCAGCACGACGCCGCCGATACCGAACGCAATTCGCCAACCGAACGATTCGAGCTGCTCCGGCGTCAGCAGCTGCGACAGGATCAAACCGATCGTCGCGCCCGTGAGCGACGCGATCGCTTGGCTCCCGCTCTGCCACGCGCCGATCAGACCGCGCCGTTCGACCGGCGCCGCTTCGATCAAGAACGCGGTCGTCGGGCCGACCTCGCCGCCGAGCGCGAAGCCTTGAATCAAACGAAACACGAGCAGCAACACCGGCGCGGCCGGACCGATCATCGCGTACGACGGCGTGAACACGAGTCCGAGAATGCCGACGCCCATCAGCGTGAAACTGAGCAACATCGCCGGCCGGCGGCCGGCACGGTCGCCGAACGCGCCGATCACGATCGCGCCGAGCGGACGGCCGACGAAGCCGACCGCGAACGTCAGCAGCGACAACATCAGGTTCTCGAACGGCGTCTGCGACGGAAAGAACGTGTGGCCGATCTGCACCGCGAAGAGGGCGTACGTCGTGAAGTCGTAGAACTCGAGCGCGTTGCCGATCACCGCCGCGGTGATTTGACCGCGCGTCGCCGACACGCCCGCCGTTGCGCCGGCGCGCTCCGCTGCCTCTGCCATCGATGTGCCCTTCGTTGATCCCCACGCAGGCCGCGCGCAACCGCGCGGCCCGTCGGCCGACCGGCACATCTACCACAATGCGGGATGAATCAGAACCGATAACCGACGTTCACGCTCCACAGCGTCGGTGCGACCAGTTGGTCGCCGTGCGTGTGCGTGTACAGCGGAATGCCGACGTCGGCATGCACGTTGAACGAACCGGCCGCGACCGCAACGCCCGGGTCGATCAGTACGCGCGTGTAGCCGCTGTTGTCCGGATCGCTGGCCGAACCGCCGTCGTTCTCGCGATAGATCGCTTTCAGCTGCAGCAGCGGCGACACCCGGGCGGTTTCGACCATCCAGCCGAGGTACGACACGCCGGCGACGCTGTCGAACTCCGCGCCCGGTCTAAAGGAATGCTTGTGCTCGACCGGCTGCTGCCATTGCCCGTCGACGAACCAACTATAGCGCCCCAACGAGTCGACACTGCCGCGGTGATAGGCGCCGACGATCACGTCCGTGCTGCCCGAGCCGATCTCGGTGTCGGGATCGAAGTGTTCGTAACTGTCGTCGCCGGTCGGCAACTTGAGGCCGAAGGTGACGCCGGTCGAGCGGTCCGCCGCGAAACCCGAGTACGTCGCGCGCACCCGCACGTCGCCGAGGGCCTGGTGCGTATACGTTTCGATGTCGCCGCTGTCTTCGTCGGTCGTGCGGAACGTGCGCCGCCAATACGGCACCGCGACGGAGATTCCCCAATCGCGATCGAACACGTAGCGCAAGCCGACCGTCGTGAAGTCGGTCGCGATGCGCTTGTCTTCGTTGTCGCTCGGCGGCGCGTCCGACGTGCCGTGCCAGTTCTTGTTCTGATCCATGTAGTTGTATTCGACGAACGTCGTGAGGCCGAC
>DASRZO010000299.1:0-10926 GCA_035686405.1 Pseudomonadales bacterium
CGCGCCGTACCAAGTGCCGATCGGCGACGTCGGCGAGGTGCGCGCGATCGCGATCGCCGACGTGACCGGCGACGGCCTGCCGGATCTCGTGTTCGGCAAATCCTGGGTCGATTACGGCATCGTCGATGTCTGGGCTCAGAGCGGGCCGCCGTTCGTGCTGCAGCGCGTCGGTGTGTTCTCCGACATCAAGCTCGCGAAAAATCCCGGCAATCTCACATCGATGGCGGTCGCCGACCTCAACGGCGACGGGCTGCCCGACGTGGCGGTCGTCGACGGCGAACTGTCGTGTCTGTTTAACGACCCGGCGTCGCCCGGACACTTCCTCGCCGCGGTACGCGTCGTCCAGTAGGCGGCGCTCACCAGGTGTCGACGCAGGGCCGCTTCTTGCCGGTGCGCGCCGGAGCGGGCGGCGACGCCTTCAACCCGGCGATGACCCAACGTCGCGACTCCATCGGGTCGATCACGTCGTCGATCTCGAAATGCGACGCGACGTTGACACCTTTGCCGCGCTCGTACATGCGCTCGACCATGTCCTCGTACGTCGCTTTGCGCTTCTCCGGATCTTCGATTGCCGCGAGCTCGTTGCGATAGCCGAGTTTCACCGCACCTTCGAGGCCCATGCCCCCGAACTCGCCCGTTGGCCACGACACGGCGAAGAACGGCGCCTTGAACGAACCGCCGGCCATCGCCTGCGCGCCGAGCCCGTACGACTTGCGCAGCACGATCGTGAAGAACGGCACCGTGATCGACGCGCTGGTCACGAACATGCGCGATGCGTGGCGGACGAGCGCGGTCTTCTCGATCTCCGGGCCGACCATGATGCCGGGGCAGTCGCACAAGAACAGCAGCGGGATGTCGAAGGCGTCGCACAGTTGCATGAAGCGCGTGGCTTTGTCGGCGCCGGGGCTGTCGATGGCGCCGGCGAGGTGGGCCGGGTTGTTCGCGACGACGCCGATCGGGCGGCCTTCGATGCGGATGAACGACGTGACGATGCCGTGACCGAAGCCGCGGCGGATTTCCAAAACCGAATCGTCGTCGGCGAGCGTTTCGATCACCTTGCGCACGTCGTAGATGCGCAGCCGATTCTCCGGAATCGCGGAGCGCAACAGGCGCTGGTCGGCGCACGTCCAATCCTTCACCGCGCCTTGGAAGTAGCCGAGGTATTTCTTCGCGACGGCGACCGCTTCCGCTTCGTCCTTTACCGCGATGTCGACGGTGCCGTTCGGCACTTGCACGTGCATCGGCCCGACTTCTTCGGGGCGGAACACGCCGAGGCCGCCGCCTTCGATCATCGCCGGCCCCCCGACGCCGATGTTGGAGCCTGCGGTCGCGATCACGACGTCGCAGCAACCGAGCAACACCGCATTGCCGGCGAAGCAGCGGCCCGAGGTGATACCGATCAGCGGCACGAGCCCGGACAGCGCGCCGAAATACTTGAACGCGAGCACGTCGAGGCCGGCGACGCCGAGGCCGTCGGTGTCGCCGGGCCGGCCGCCGCCGCCCTCCGTGAAGAACACGATCGGCAGCCGCGAATGCTGGGCGATCTCGAACAGGCGGTCCTTCTTGCGGTGGTTCTGTGCGCCCTGCGTGCCGGCGAGCACGGTGTAGTCGTACGACAGCACCGCGCAGCGTGCGCGCGTCTCGTCGAAGAGATGACCGTTGACGCTGCCGACGCCGGCGACCATGCCGTCGGCCGGCGTTTTCTCGATCAAATCTTGAATCGTCCGACGGCGCCGCTGCGCCGCGACGACGAGCGGGCCGTATTCGATGAACGAACCGGGATCGATCAGGTCGTCGATGTTCTCGCGCGTCGTGCGGTGGCCGGTCTTGCGGCGGCGCGCGACCGCGTCGGGCCGGCGGGCGTCGAGCCCGATCGCGTGGCGCTCGAGCACTTCGGCGAGATCCGGGCGAATCGCGTCGAGATCGACGGCGGCCGCGTCTTCGTCGGCGTGCTCGGCGGTCTCGTCGACGCTCAACAGCGCCAGCACGCGGCCTTCGAACACGGCGTCGCCGCGAGTGACGCCGAGCGACTGCACGACGCCGCTCGACGGCGCGGCGATGACGTGCTCCATCTTCATCGCTTCCATGACGATGAGCTGTTGCCCTTTGCGCACGGGCGCGCCGATCTCGACGTCGATCGCGATGATCGTGCCTTGCAGCGGCGCACGCAGCGCGACGCTGCCGGCGGGAACGAACGCTTCTTCGGCCGGTGTCTCGACGGCCGTCGCGTCCTCGGATTTGCCGTGCGCCAAGACGGCGAGCGGATCGTTCGTGTCGACGCGCGCGCCGGCGAGACCGGCGGCGCGGGAGTCACCCCCCGGTAGGGCCGTTGGGGCGAACGTCGCCGCCGCGCGTGCGAGTGCGCCGGCGTGTTGTTCGACGAAGCGCGTCGACACGCGATTGCCGACGACCGCATCGTGCGCGAGCAGCGCGCGCAGGAACGGCAAATTCGTCGCGACACCGCCGATCGCGAATTCGCCGAGCGCACGGCGCGCCCGGACGAGCACGTCGGCGAAATCGTTCGACGGGCTGTGCACGATCACTTTCGCGAGCAGCGAGTCGTAGTTCGGGCTCGTCGTGTAACCGGCGTAGCCGAACGTATCGACGCGCACGCCGGGACCGCTCGGCGGCGCAAACGCCGTCAGCGTGCCGCCGGCCGGCCGCGCGTCGCCGGATTCCGTCATCGTCTCCATGTTGACCCGCGCTTGCAGCGCGAAGCCGCGCGGCGCCGGAATCGCCGCGCGCGTCAGCCCGAGATCGTCGAGCGTTGCGCCGCCGGCGATGCGGATCTGCGCCTTGACGAGGTCGATGCCGGTCACCTCTTCGGTGACGGTGTGTTCGACCTGCAGGCGCGGGTTCGCTTCGATGAAGACGATTCGCGGCGTGCTCGAACGCGCGCCGTCGACGAGGAATTCGAGCGTGCCGAGGCTGCGATAGCGCGCCGCTCCGGCCACCTTCACCGCGGCGTCGAGTATCGCGGTACGCGTCGCGTCGTCGAGCGACGGGCTCGGCGCGATCTCGACGATCTTTTGGTGGCGCCGCTGCAACGTGCACTCGCGCTCCCAGACGTGCGCGACCGCGCGGCCGTCGCCGACGATCTGCACTTCGATGTGGCGTGCGTCGGTGAGCAATTCCTCGGCGTACAAGCGTCCGTCACCGAACGCGGCCTGCGCTTCGGATGCGCAGCGGGCGAGCGCGTCGTCGAGTTCGTCGAACGATTGCACGACGCGCATGCCGCGACCGCCGCCGCCGCCGACCGCTTTGATGATGATCGCGCCGCCGGCGCAGCTCGTCAGGAATTCGCGCGCCGCCGCGGCATCGATCGCCAGCGGCGTTCCGTCCGGCACGGCGACGCCGTTGCGCGCGGCGAAGTCGCGCGCGCGCAGTTTGTCGCCGAAGAGTTCGAGCGTCGCCGCAGCGGGACCGATGAACGTGATGCCGGCCTGTTCGAGCGCCGCGGCGAAGCGCGGGTTTTCCGCCAGGAACCCATAGCCCGGATGCACCGCATCGCAGTCGTTGGCGCGCGCGGCCGCGACGATCCCGTCGATGTCGAGATAGGCCGCGACGCCGCGTCCGGCGAGCGCGTGCGCGTGGTCGGCGCGCGCGACGTGCAGCGAACGTGCGTCGTCGGCCGCGTACACCGCGGTCGTGGGAATGGCCAGTTCGTTCGCGGCGCGCATGATACGGATCGCGATTTCGCCGCGATTGGCGACGAGGATGCGGCGGATGGACATGGACCTTGTCTCGACGTTGCTGTGACTCAAGCCGCCGAAATATACAGGAACGGGCGGCGCGCACGCGTCCGACGCGGCGACGCGCTGTGACCGGATCGGCGGGACGCGCCCGGCGCGAAGGACTACGATGGCGCCCCATGAATCGTTCGTGGCTGCTCGATTCGCGCACGCTGGCGTTCGCCGTGTTGTTGCTGTTGTCGGCGTGCGCGTCGCACCCACCGGCGCCGTCGCCGTACGGCGCGCGCGCCGCCGCCGTCGCGCAGAAGATGGTCGGCGTGAAATATCGCTACGGCGGCGAGTCGCCGAGCGGCTTCGACTGCAGCGGCCTCGCCTACTACGCGTATCAGCGCGCCGGCCTGACGATTCCGCGTGAGTCGGTCGCGCAACAGAAGGCCGCGACGCCGGTCGATCTGAACCACGCGGCGATCGGCGATCTGTTGTTCTTCGACACGAGTTGGAACCGCCACCACGTCGCGATCTATCTCGGCGACCGCCGCTTCGTGCACGCGCCGCGCAGAGGCAAGACGGTGTCGATCGACTCGCTCGACGACGAGTACTTCGCGAAACACTTGAAAGGCGTCGGCCGCTTCGAGGGATGACGCCGAGCGAACGTCCGCTCAGGCTCGACGCGGACCCAAGCTCACCGCGAGCACACCGGCGAGCACCAGCCCGACGCCGACGATCTGCAGCAACGTCATCGTTTCTTCGAGTCCGACCCAGCCGAGCAGGATCGTCGATACGGGACCGAGCGCGCCGACGATCGCGACCGGGTTCGCGCCGATGCGGCGCAGTGCCTCGGCCGTCAAGAACACGGGAATCACGGTGCTGACCACCGCCATCGCGGCCGCATAGCCGTAAACCGGCGCCGGCACCGCGAGCGCGTCGAGCGGACGCAGCAGCGCAAATTGCAGCAGGCACGCGAGTGTCGCGGCGATCATTGCGTACGCACTGAAGCGCAGCGAGCCGACGCGCGCGATCACCTGGCTGCCGGCGACGAGATAGACCGCGTAGCAGACGGAACTGCCCATCGCGAATGCGGCGCCGAGGCCGACGTTCGGGTTGTCGCCGAAGCTGTGCAGCAGCACCAGTGCCAGACCCGCGTACGTCAGCGCGATCGCGACGAGTTCGCGCGCGGTCATCGGCCGGCGCAAGAACACCGCCGACAACACCACCACGATCGTCGGATACAAGAACAACACGAGGCGGCCGAGCCCCGCGCTGATGTATTGCAGCGCGAGGAAATCGAGGAAGCTCGCGGCGTAGTACGACAGCAGACCGAGCACGACGACGTACAGCATGTCGCGCGGCGCCAACGGTTCGACCGGGCCGCGGCGGTGAATCCACACGGCGACGGCGACGAAGAACGGTCCGGCGAAGGCCATCCGCAGCGCGAGCAGCGTGACCGGGTCTTGCGCCCACGCGTACGACAGCTTGATGAAGATCGGCCGCAGCGAAAAACACAGCACGCCGGCGATCGCGAAGAGCAGGCCGGTGGTGCGACTGTGCTGCGGCTCGGCGCTCATCGGCGCCGCGGCGAACGGTTGCTAGGGAGGTGGGCGGGCATAGTGGTGGGAAATGGAAATAGAAGGTGCTCGCGTCAGGGCGCCTCGCCGGCGACCATCCACGAAAACCCGTCGTCGAGCACCGCCACGTCGGCGCCGTTCGCACCGTGGCCGATCATCGTGACGCGAGGATCGCAGTAACGCAGATACAACGCGACGCGCGCGCGATCGGTTGCATTCGGTAGCGATCGATGCAGCAACCATCCGCCGAACAACACCGCGTCGCCCGCGCGCATCGGCAGCGCGATGCCGGGTTCGTCGACGACGACGCCGCGCAATCCCTTCACCGCGTCGTGCGGTAGCAGGCCGCGGCGGTCCGACCGCGGCAACACCCACAGGCAGCCGTTGTCGGTCGTGCAGTCGTCGAGCGCGATCCAGACGGTCAAATCGAGCGGCGGCTCCAACCGGCCGTAGCCGCTGTCCTGATGCCAAGGCACGTCGGTCCGTGCCCGCGCGTCGGGATGCTTGACGATGTACTGCTGATGCGTGAAGCAGACGTTCGGGCCGAGCAGTTCGGTCGCGAGCAGTACGTGCGGGCCACGCGTGACGAAGTCGCGCAGCAACGCCGAGCGGTGGATCAGTTGCGTGTCGACCGCGAGGCCGCGATCGCGCGAGGCGAATCGGAAGGCTTCGGCGCGCAGCTGCGTGCACGCGTCGGCGTCGACGAGGTTGCGGACGAGGAGATAGCCGTCGTCGGCATAGCGTGCGCGATCGAGCATCGAACGTCAGTTCAGCACGACGTAGCCGCGGTGGCGCAAGCAGTTCGCGACGACCTGGTGACGTTCGCTCGCGGTTTGCTCGACGCCGCGCGCGCCGCCGGTCACCGCGCCGGCGCCGGCACCGCGGGCCGCACCTTCGGGGCCGCCGAAAATCGCGCCGATCGCGCCGCCGACGACCGCGCCGCCCGCCGCGTTACCGCCGACGTTGCCGCCGGTGTCGACTTGCGTCGCGTAGCTCTGGCATTCGTTCAGGTCGGCTTGATACTGCGCAGGGTTCACGCCTTTCATGTCCACGATCACGTTGCCGCCCGGCCCGTGCGATTTGCACGCGCTCACGACAAGTGCGACGGCGACGATGAACAGCAACGATTTCGCCATGGGGTCTCCGGTTCGCGAGAGGTCGCTACTGTAACGTATGGGCGCCGGTTTGGTTGACCGGCGCGGGCTGCGGATATTCGCCTTCGTTGTGGAACGAAACCGACCGCGCGAACGGATTGCCGCCGCTGATGTAGATGTCGCCGTCGAGCACGTATTGAAACGTTTGCCGACCGCCGGACATCACGACGATCTGTTTCGCGAGGTCGAACAGCGTCGTCGTCGCGACGATGCTCGTCGTCGTTTCGCCGAGCCGCGGGATGGTGAACGACGCGTCGCTGACGCCGCGGGCGAGGCGCGCGCCGTTGACGTCGAGCCGTAGCTGCATGCCGTTCGCGGTGATCGCTTCGTCGTTCGGATTCAGGATGCGCAGGTCGATCTTCATGCGCTGTTCGAGCGCGGAGCCTTCGGCCGGCGTCAGGCCGATCACGAAGACGTCGAGCGGCTTGTATTGAATGCAGCCGCCGAGCCCGGCGAGCACCAGCAGCGTCAAAGCGACGAAGCGGAAATTCATGGGAGGTTCGCGCCGTGAAAAGTCGCCGTAGTGTACTCGGCGCGCTCGACCGGCGCGCCCGCGGTTTCCGGCCCATTGCGTCGCAAGCTCCGCAATGGATGCGCGGCGGCGTCGACCGTACAGCCGCTCGGCATTTCCGCGCGCCGGGGTTAGTGTTGGGCGCTCGACGAGGAGGAACGCCATGCTGAATCTATCGATTCCCGAACACATCGAACCGCTGCGCAACAAAGTTCTGCAGTTCATCGAGCAGAAGATCTATCCGCTCGAACGCGAATTGTTCGAGGCCGATCGCGACAGCCGCAACGGCTTGATGCGCGGCTTGATGAACGAAGCGAAAGCGCAGGGGTTGTGGGCGCTCGGCCACCCGGAGGAGATCGGCGGCGGCGGTCTGCCGTTCATGGACTACGTCTTCATCAACGAAGTGGTCGGCCGCTCGGCGGCGGCGACGGTCGCGCTCGGCACGCATTCGCTGCAGGACTCGATCATGCTGCATCGCTACGCGAGCCCGGAATGGCGCGACAAATATTTGAAGCCGCTCGTCGCCGGCGAGGTGTTTCCGAGCTTCGGGATGACCGAACCGGGCGTCGCGAGTTCCGACCCGACGCAGCTGCAGACGAAAGCCGAACTGGTCGGCGACGAATGGGTGATCAACGGCCGTAAGTGGTTCACGTCGGGTGCCGCACAGGCCGCCTACACGACGGTGATGTGCCGGACCGAAGTCGGCGTCCCCGATCACGCGGCGTTCAGCCAGATCGTCGTGCCGACGGACACGAAGGGCTACAACATCGTCCGCGACGTGGCGGTGATGGGCGAGTACGAAGGCCACTACGAAGTGCAGTACGACAACGTCCGCGTCCCCAAAGCGAATCTGTTGGGTCCGCGCGGACACGGCTTCAAGATCGCGCAAGATCGTTTGGGACCCGGTCGGATCTTCCACTGCATGCGTTGGCTCGGGCAGGCGCAGCGCGCGTTCGATCTGATGTGTCAGCGCGCGAATACGCGCGTCGCGTTCGGTAAGACGCTCGGCGAACACCAGCAGATCCAGAAGTTCATCTTCGACTCGGCTGCGGAAATCCAAGCGAGCCGGCTGCTGACGCTGCATGCCGCGCAGAAGATCGATCAGGGCGACGAAGCCCGCGTCGAGATCGGCCTGATCAAGGTGTACGGCGCGCACATGCTGCACAACGTGATCGACCGCGCGATCCAAGTGCACGGCGCGAAAGGCGTCACCGAAGACACACCGCTCGAACGCATGTATCGCCACGCGCGCTTCGCGCGGATCTACGACGGCGCCGACGAGGTGCACGTGCAGCGCACGGCGCAGCGGCTCTTGAAGTTCTACGGCAACGGCGGTTCGTTCGACTTTGGTCTGCGCTGACCGCGCGGCCGAGTCGCGCTCGGTCGGCGCGCACGGTCGGCGCCCGATGGGGTCGAACGGCGATCGACCGTCGGCTGCGCCGACATCAGCCGGTTGGCGCGACGCGCGGACAAACGGTGGGACAAGCCAGCCCCTGCTTGCGGTGTGTATCCTCAGCCGTCCCCGCCGTCGTTCACGGCGGTGCGTCCAACTACGTCGGGGCAGCGCATGTTCAGAGCAGGGGTCGTTGCGGCGATCGGAATCGGTGTGTCGGCGTCGGTCGCTGCCGCACCGCATTACAGCATCGTGGACATCGGCGAGAAGGTCGGCAGCGAATACGCGTTCAGTGCAACGGGCCTCAACGCGAGCGGGCAGATCTCGGGCAGCGCGTCGTACAAGGTCGACCCGGCCAGTGCCATTCCACAGCAGCCCTCCATCAAGGCCGTCGTATACGACGCGAACGGGCTACGCATCGCTGCCGCGTTCGGTCGCAAGGCGGAAGCGCGAGCGATCAACGCCGCCGGGCACACGACGGGGATCACCGACGACGCGAATGCGGCCGGTCATTTTGCATTTCTCGACAACGGCAGCTCGGCGCACATTCTCGAATCGCCGAAGCGACTCGAGGCGGTCGGTAACGCGATCAATTCGCGCGATCAAATCGCCGGCGTGTACACCGGCCGGTGGAACGATCCCGGCGATCTTGCGGGCCGCAACACGCACCGGCCTTTTTTCTACGACGGCGAGTTCCACGACCTCGGTCTCGGCGGCGGCGGGGAAGGCGAGGCGACCGCGCTCAACGATGCCGGCATCGTCGTCGGCTACATGGGCGTGGGAATGGAGCGCGGCGAAATCGTCCAGCATGCGTTTCGCTACGATGGTCAGTTGCACGACCTCGGCACCGTGCCCGACAGCGGTTGTTCGGCGACACGCGCGACAGCCATCAACAACAAGGGCGTCATCGTCGGTACCGCAGAGCTTTGCAAGATCGACTCGACGCGCGGCTTCATCTACGACGGGGCGATGCACGAGATTCCGCGTCTCGACAACGCCCGATCGACGGCACTCGCGATCAACTCGGCCGGCGACGTGGTCGGCTCCGCCGTCGTCAAAGGCGCGTTTCACGCGATTCTGGTGCAGGGCGGTGTGACGACCGATCTCAACGCGCAGGTGCCGGAACTGCACGACCTGATCCTCGGTGAGGCGATCGGCATCAACGACGCAGGACAGATTCTCGCGCGCGGCAGTCAACGCGGCGTGTATCTGCTCACGCCGATGCCGGAGAGCGAAGCGACAGCGCTGATCCGCAAGAACGAAGCGGACGCGGCGGCGAAGCAAGCGGCGTACTTGGCGAGCGTCGACGTCTGGAGCGGCTCGCTGGCGAAGATCACACGCGACGGCGCGAGCGCGACACTGACGTATGCCGACGCTGCGAACCGGCCGCACAGCTTCGCGGTCGTGCGTCCGAAGATGGCCGCGGGCATGCTCGGCAACACCGATACCGGCAGCTGGATCTACGTCGCGCCGGACCACAAGTCCGGCGTGATGTTCAACGTATCGGCGAGCGGCGGCGTCAGCGGCAAGGCGATGAACCCGCTGATGATGCAGATGATGGTGGGGCAGTGATCAGAGCAATGATCGCGGGCTCATGGTCGCGCGGGCGTAGTCGCATTGGAACTCGGGTGGATCGGACATGAAGATCGCGTCGATCGTCGTCGCCGCATTGGGCGCGATCGTCGTCGGCTACCTCGCGTACGCGGCGCTGATCGTGAATCCGCGCGTGATGCAGGAACTACGCGACGATCCGAACGGCGAGCGCGCGCGCAAGGCGATGCTGATCACGCTCCCCAGCGGCCGGACCATTCCGGTGAACTTCCTGCGCGAAGGCAACGTGGTCTACGCCGGCGCCGACGGACGTTGGTGGCACGAGCTCCGCGGCGCCGGCGGACGTGTGCAACTACTGGTGCGCGGCGAAACGTTGACCGGCATCGGCCGCGCGATCGAAGACCAACCGGAGCATCGCGCCGACGTGTTCAGCCGCCTGCGACCGACGGCGCCGAAGTTCACCGGCACGCTCGTTCAGATCGACCTCGATCCGCTGGCGCAGCCCCTTTAGCAAGTTGGTTGGAGACGCGGATGCAACGACTGCCGCCCGTTCAATTCATCGTCGAGCCGGCATGACGGCGATGGATGCCGGTTCGCCGCAACGCGAACGCGAGGACGAAGCGCGTTTCGTCGATCTCGCGTTCCGCAATCCGAACAACGAGATCATCGTGCGGCGGTTGGCGGAACTCGATTTGCCCGACGGCCATTTGGTGTCCGACTGTCTCTTCCAAACCGTGTGGGCCGCGCGCTGGCCGCTGACGGTGATGCCGTGGTGACGTCCCGCGTTGGTGAAGGACCGCGCTTCCAAAATCCGCTCGCGACCGGCCGTTGCGTGTGCGAGGCGGTTCGCTATCGCCTCGACGCGCCGCCGCTCTTCACGCACGCGTGCCATTGCCTCGATTGCCAGAAGAAGACCGGCACGGCGTTCGCGATGACGACGATCGTCCTGCGCGACGATCTGGTGATCACGCACGGGTCGACGAGTCCGACGGTGCTGAGTCCGCGCCGAACCGCGCACGGCTGCGCTGTCTGCGATACGTGGATCTACATTGCATCGGCG
>DASRZO010000300.1:0-20843 GCA_035686405.1 Pseudomonadales bacterium
AAGGGCATCGTGGAGATTGCGGCGTTGCGCGAGCGCATCGCCAACGCTCACCTCGTCGACAAGAGCAGCGCGTTCAATACGGCGCGTATGGAGGCGCTGGAACTCGACAATCTGCTCGAAGTCGCCGAAGCGACAGCGATATCGAGCGTTCGATGCGACGGCTGAACCGTTGGAACGAATCGAAGGGCGGCGAGTCTGTCGCAGCGTTGAAGGCGCAACTGCAAACCACGATGCAGAACAACTTCGGCGTGTTCCGCAGCGAAGAACACATGAAAAAGGGCATCGTCGAGATTGCCGCACTGCGCGAGCGCATCGCCAACGCGCATCTCGTCGACAAGAGCAGCGCGTTCAACACGGCGCGGATGGAAGCGCTCGAACTCGACAACTTGCTCGAAGTCGCCGAGGCAACCGCGATTGCCGCCGAGGCGCGTCGCGAGAGCCGCGGCGCGCACGCGCGCGAGGACTATCAGGAGCGCGACGACGCGAACTGGTTGTGCCATTCGCTGTATCTGCCGAACGGCAAGCGGGTCAGCAAGCGCGCCGTGAATTTCGCACCGAAATTGGTCGAGCCGATGCAGCCGACGGTCCGTCAGTATTAAGGAAGCGCCATGAAAGTCAGCGTGTATCGATACAACCCCGAGACCGATCCGACGCCGCGGATGCAGGACTACACGGTGGAGTTGCCGGCAGGTCGCGACCTGATGGTGCTCGACGTGATGGAGCTCTTGAAGGCGCAAGATCCGACGCTGACATATCGGCGGTCGTGCCGCGAGGGTGTGTGCGGGTCCGACGGTGTCAGCATGAACGGCAAGAACGGGCTCGCGTGCATCACGCCGGTCTCCGAAGTCGTGAAGAAAGACAAATTGGTACTGCGGCCGCTGCCGGGCTTACCGGTCATCCGCGACCTCGTCATCGACATGACCCAGTTCTATCGCCAGTACGAGAAGATCAAACCGTTCCTGATCAACGACAAGCCGGCACCGGCGCAAGAGCGACTGCAGTCGCCCGAAGATCGCGCGAAGCTCGATGGGCTGTACGAGTGCATCTTGTGCGCGTGCTGTTCGACGTCGTGTCCGTCGTTCTGGTGGAACCCCGACAAGTTCATCGGGCCGGCGGGGCTGTTGCAGGCGTATCGGTTTCTCGCCGACAGCCGCGATACGGCCACCGCAGAGCGCCTCGCCGCGCTCGACGATCCGTTCAGTCTGTTCCGGTGTCGCGGCATCATGAACTGCGTCAGCGTGTGTCCGAAGGGTCTGAACCCGACCCGTGCGATCGGCAAAATCCGATCGATGCTGCTGCAACAGGGCACTTGAACGCCGCGTGGACGGTGCGGTCGCGCGGACCGCACCACAGTCTCTCCGGTAAGCAAACTGCTAGACTTCGGCACTGACGCAGTCGCCCGAAGCCAGCCGGATGTCGGAATCGTTCCTCGAACAAATGCAGAAGACCTCGCACCTCGCGGGGGGCAATGTCGCGTACATCGAATCGTTGTACGAGACGTATCTCGAGAATCCGAACGGCGTTCCGCCGGAGTGGCGCACCTATTTCGAGAAGCTGCCGCGCGTCGACGGCGTAATCGCGTCGGACGTGCCGCACAGCACTGTCGTGCGTCACTTCGAGTTGATCGGCCGCAATCGTCTGCGTGCGCGACCGCAATCGGTCGCGACCGACGTCGCGAACGAACACGAACGCAAGCAGATGCGGGTGACGGAGTTGATCGCCGCGTATCGCCACCGCGGCCACAAGCGCGCCACGATTGATCCGTTGGGGATGATGGAGCGGCCGGCGACGCCGGTGCTGGACCTGGCGTATCACCGGCTGTCCGCGGCCGATCTCGATACTGTTTTCCAGACGGGATCGTTCTTCTACGGTGCGGAGAAGGCGACGCTGCGCGACATCGTGGCGGCGTTGGAGCACACGTATTGCGGCAGTGTCGGCGCTGAATACATGCACATCGTCGATGCGGCGGAGCAGCTGTGGGTACAGCAGCGCCTCGAGAGCGTGCGTTGTCATCCGGAATATCCGATCGACGTGAAGCGGATGATCTTGGAGCGCCTGACGGCGGCAGAAGGGCTCGAACGTTATCTGCAGAACAAGTACCCCGGCACGAAACGCTTCGGGCTCGAGGGCGGCGAGAGTCTGATTCCGATGCTGCACGAGGCGCTGCAGCGTGCCGGCTCGCACGGCATCGTCGAAGCGGTGATCGCGATGGCGCACCGCGGGCGCCTCAACGTGCTCGTCAACATACTGGGCAAGCATCCGCGCGAACTCTTCGACGAGTTCGAGGGCAAACTGCCGGCTTCGCAAGCCGCCGGCGACGTGAAGTATCACCAAGGCTTTTCGTCGAACGTGATGACGCCGGGCGGCGAGATGCACCTCGCGCTCGCGTTCAACCCATCGCACTTGGAAATCGTCGGACCGGTGGCCGAAGGTTCCGTACGCGCACGCCAAGATCGACGCCTCGACTACAGCGGCAGCTTGGTCGTACCGATCGTCGTCCACGGCGACGCGGCGTTGGCCGGACAAGGCGTCGTGATGGAAACGTTCCAGATGTCGCAGACGCGTGGCTTCAAAACCGGCGGCACGATCCACGTGATCATCAACAACCAAATCGGCTTCACGACGAGCCGACAGGACGACGCGCGCTCGACCGAGTACTGCACGGAAGTTGCCCGGATGGTCCAGGCGCCGATCTTCCACGTGAACGGCGACGACCCGGAGGAGGTGCTGTTCGTCACGCAGGTCGCGGTCGACTACCGGATGCAATTCCGCAAGGACGTCGTCATCGATCTCGTGGGTTACCGCCGGCGCGGCCACAACGAAGCGGAAGAGCCGGCGACGACTCAGCCGCTGATGTATCAGAAGATCCGCAGTTTGCCGACGACGCGCACGATCTACGCTCAGAAGCTCGTCGCTGACGGCGTGATCACGCAGGACGAAGCCGACAGGATGGTCGAGACGTATCGTGAAGCCCTCGAATCGGGCAATCATGTCGCACTCAGTCTCGTGTCGAAACCGAACACCGCGTTGTACGTCGATTGGGCACCGTATCTCGGCCACCACTGGACCACGCCGGCCGACACGCGCTTTCCGCTCGCGGAGCTGCGCAAGCTCGCGACGCAGATGGAGCAAATACCCGAAGGGTTCGTCTTGCATCCGCAAGTGCAACGGCTCGTCGAAGACCGCCACAAGATGACCGCAGGCGCGTTGCCGCTGAACTGGGGTTATGCCGAGAACATGGCTTACGCGACGTTGCTCGCGGAAGGCCATCCGATCCGGTTGACGGGTCAAGACGTGGGTCGCGGCACGTTCTCGCATCGTCACGCGATGTTGTTCAATCAGAAGGACGGTCGTCGCTACATTCCGCTGAATCACTTGTCCGAGAAGACGCGCTTCGACATCTACGATTCGCTGTTGTCGGAAGAAGCGGTGCTCGCGTTCGAGTACGGATATTCGACGACGATGCCGAATGCGCTCGTGTTGTGGGAAGCGCAATTCGGCGATTTCGCGAACGGCGCGCAGGTGGTGATCGATCAATTCATCACGAGCGGCGAGCACAAATGGGGGCGCCTCTGCGGTCTCGTTGTACTGCTGCCGCACGGATACGAAGGCGCAGGGCCGGAACATTCATCGGGACGCATCGAGCGCTATCTGCAATTGTCGGCGCAGCACAACATCCAGGTATGCGTGCCGACGACGCCCGCGCAGATGTTCCACATGCTGCGGCGGCAGGTGAAACGCCCGCTGCGCAAGCCGCTGATCGCCTTCACGCCGAAGAGCCTGCTGCGTCACAAGCTCGCAACGTCGACGCTGGAGGATTTGGCGAACGGCACGTTCCTGCCGGTGATCGGTGAGGCCGATCCGCTCGATCCGACGAAGGTCAAACGCGTGATCTTGTGCAGCGGCAAGGTCTACTACGATCTGCTCGAACGCCGTCGCGACGACGACAACGAAGAGGTCGCCATCGTTCGCCTCGAGCAGTTGTATCCGTTTCCGGAGCAGGAACTCGGTCAAGTGATCGCGCCGTACGAGAACCTGAAAGACGTCGTGTGGTGTCAAGAGGAGCCGATGAACCAAGGCGCGTGGTACGCGAGCCAGCACCACATGCGGCGCGTGATACTCGCGCACAGCGAGGATCTGTATCTGTCGTACGCCGGTCGCGAAGCGTCGGCGGCGCCGGCGGCAGGGAACATGCAGTTGCACGTCGAGCAGCAGGCACGCTTGGTCGAGGATGCGCTTTACGGGTGACGTACGGCCGATGCCGTCTACGACGCCGAACACGAACGAAGCGCCGAACACGAATAAGGAAGGTCGCGTGACGCTAGAAATCAAGGCACCCAGCTTCCCGGAGTCGATCGCCGACGGCACGGTTTCGGCTTGGCACAAGCAGCCGGGCGAGGCCGCGAAGCGGGACGAGGTATTGGCCGAAATCGAGACGGACAAGGTCGTGCTCGAGATCGTCGCGCCGGCCGACGGCAGCCTGCAGCAGATCGTCAAAGCAGTCGGCGACACCGTGCTGTCGGAAGAGGTGATCGGTCTGTTCGCCGAAGGCGCCGCTGCGGCGAAGCCGTCTGCCGACAAACCCGCCCCGAGCGCAGTCGCGGCGAAACCGGCGGAACGCGAAGCAAGCAGCGTCAGCCCGGCCGCGCGCAAGTTGGCCGCGGAGCAAGGCGTAGCGCTCGGACAACTGGACGGGACCGGTAAGGACGGACGCGTCACGAAGGAAGACGTCTTGCGCGCGGCGGCGCAGAAACCCGCTCGCGCGCCGGCTCCTGCGGTCGCGCCGTCGGCGCCTCCGATCGCGCTCGAACCGTCCAACGAGCGCGCGGAGCGGCGCGTTCCGATGACGCGTTTGCGCGCGAGCATCGCGCGGCGCCTCGTCGAGGCACAACACAACGCCGCGATGCTGACGACCTTCAACGAGGTCGACATGCTCGCGGTGACGACGTTGCGTAACCGCCACCGCGACGAATTCGAGAAACGCCACAACGGCATTCGCCTCGGCTTCATGTCGTTCTTCGTGCGCGCGAGCGTCGAAGCGCTGAAACGCTTCCCGTTGGTCAACGCTTCGATCGACGAGACCGACATCGTCTACCACGGGTACTACGACATCGGCGTCGCCGTCGGCACCGACCGCGGGCTCGTCGTGCCGGTCATTCGCGACGCCGACGCGCTCGGTCTTGCGCAGATCGAAGAGCAGATTCGCGTCTACGGCCAGAAGGCGCGCGACAGCAAGCTCACGATCGAAGACATGTCGGGCGGCACCTTCACGATCTCGAACGGCGGCGTGTTCGGTTCGTTGATGTCGACGCCGATCTTGAATGCGCCGCAGACGGCCATCCTCGGCATGCACAAAATCCAAGAGCGGCCGGTCGTCGTCGACGGTCAGATCGTGATCCGCCCGATGATGTACTTGGCGCTGTCGTACGATCACCGTTTGATCGACGGCCAAGAAGCAGTCAGGTTCCTCGTCACCATCAAGGAACTGTTGGAAGACCCCGCGCGGATCCTGCTCGACCTTTGATGTTCACGATTCACACGATTTCGGAGCACCCTTGAATGGCTACCGGATACGACGTCATCGTCATCGGCGCCGGCCCTGCCGGCTATCACGCGGCGATCCGCTGTGCGCAGCTCGGCATGAAGACGGCTTGCATCGACAAATCGCTCGACAGCGCAGGCGCGCCGGTGCTCGGCGGCACGTGTTTGAACTGGGGCTGCATTCCCTCGAAGGCACTGCTCGACGCATCGCACAAATACGTCGACGCGAAGGAATTGTTGCCGTCGATGGGTATCAAGACCGGCAAGCTCGAGCTCGACGTCGGCGCAATGATGGCGCACAAGAACGCGGTCGTTGCGAAACTGACCGGCGGCGTCGCGGGCCTTTTCAAAGGCAACGGCGTCGAGTGGCTCGCCGGCACGGGAAAACTGTTGGCGGGCCGGAAGGTCGAGTTCCAACCGCACAGCGGCGATGCGCAGACGTTCGATGCGCAACACGTCATCCTCGCGCCGGGCTCGGTGCCGGTCGACATCAAGCCGACGCCGCTCGCCGACAAGGTCGTCGTCGACTCGACGGGCGCGCTCGAGTTCGATGCGGTGCCGAAGCGGCTCGGTGTGATCGGCGCCGGCGTGATCGGGCTCGAACTCGGCAGCGTATGGAGTCGGCTGGGGTCGGAAGTGACGATCCTCGAGGCGCTCGACGATTTCCTGCCGATGGCCGACTCGCGCATCGCGCGCGACGCCAAGAAGATCTTCACCGAACAAGGGCTCGACATTCGATTGGGCACCCGCGTCACCGGATCGACGGTGAAGGGCAAGACCGTCACGGTGACGTATCAAGACAAGTCCGGCGAGCAGAGTCTCGCGTTCGACAAGTTGATCGTTGCGGTCGGTCGGCGGCCGTACACGAAGGGTTTGCTCGCGCCGGATTGCGGCGTACACCTCGACGAACGCGGGTTCCTGTTCGTCAACGACGTGTGTGCGACCGATGCGCCCCAGGTCTACGCCGTCGGCGATTCGGTGCGCGGACCGATGCTCGCGCACAAAGGCATGGAAGAAGGCGTGATGGTCGCCGAGCGCATCGCGGGCAAGAAGCCGATGGTCAACTACGACTGCGTGCCGGCGGTGATCTACACGCATCCGGAGATCGCGTGGGTCGGCAAGACGGAACAAGAGGTCAAGGCGAGCGGCGACGCGTACAACGTCGGCGCATTCAATTTCTCGGTGAACGGTAGAGCGCTCGCGGCGGCGGACTCGGAAGGGCTCGTGAAGATCGTCGCCGATGCTCAGACCGATCGCATTCTCGGCGTCCACATCCTGGGACCGCAGGCGTCGGAGCTGATCGCCGAAGCCGTGATCGCGATGGAGTTCTCCGCGAGTGCAGAAGACCTCGCGCTCACGATGTTCGCGCACCCGACGCTGTCGGAAGCCGTGCACGAAGCGGCGCTCGGTGTCGCCGGCCACGCCATTCACACGATCAATCGCAAAAAGAAAACGTAACGGAAGAAGCCACACATGAACCTGCACGAATACCAAGCCAAACAATTGTTCGCCGAGTACGGATTGCCGGTGTCGAAGGGCTACGCCGTCGACACGCCGCAAGCCGCTGTCGACGCCGCGAAGACGATCGGCGGCAATCGATGGGTCGTCAAAGTCCAAGTGCATGCGGGGGGGCGCGGCAAAGCGGGCGGCGTGAAGCTCGCCGATACGCCGGCCGAGGTGGAAGCGTTCGCGAAGAAGTGGCTCGGACAGCGCCTGGTGACGATTCAGACCGACGAACACGGTCAGCCCGTCAGCAAGATCTACGTCGAGAGCTGCACGGACATCGAACGTGAGTTGTACCTCGGCGCCGTGATCGATCGCGCGTCGCGGCGCATCGTGTTCATGTCGTCGACCGAAGGCGGCGTCGAGATCGAGAAAGTCGCGGAAGAAACGCCGGAGAAGATCATTCGCACGACGATCGATCCGTTCGTCGGCGCGCAGCCGTTTCAAGGCCGCGAGATCGCGTTCGCGCTCGGGCTCAAGGGCGAACAGATCCGTCAGTTTTCGAGCTTGTTCGTCAACCTCGCGCGGCTCTTCCAGGAGTGCGATTGCTCGTTGGTCGAGGTCAACCCGCTCGTGATCACGACCGCCGGCAACGTGCACTGCCTCGACGCGAAGGTGAACATCGACGGCAACGCGCTCTTCCGACAAAAGCGTCTGGCCGCGATGCACGACACGTCGCAGGAGGACGAGCGCGAAACGCTCGCCGCGAAATTCAATCTGAACTACGTCGCCCTCGACGGGAACATCGGCTGCATGGTCAACGGGGCCGGCCTCGCGATGGGAACGATGGACCTGGTGAAGCTGCAAGGCGGCAAGCCGGCGAATTTCCTCGACGTCGGCGGCGGCGCGAACAAGGAATCGGTCGGCGAGGCGTTCAAGATCATTCTCTCCGACAAGAATGTGAAGGCGGTGCTGATCAACATCTTCGGCGGCATCGTCAGCTGCGCCACGATCGCGGACGGCATCATCGGTGCCGTGAAGGAGGTCGGGGTCAAAGTACCGGTTGTCGTGCGCTTCGAGGGTAACAATGCCGCTAAGGGGTCGGAACGCCTCAAGGAGAGCGGCCTCAACATCATCGCTGCGAAGAGCTTGATCGACGCGGCCAAAAAAGTCGTGAATGCGGCCGGGGGAAAGAAATGAGCATCCTGATCAACAAACGCACCAAGGTCATTTGTCAGGGGTTCACCGGTGCGCAAGGTACGCTGCACAGCGAACAGGCGCTCGCGTACGGTACGAAACTGGTCGGTGGCGTGACGCCGGGCAAAGGCGGTACGAAGCATCTCGGCTTGCCGGTGTTCGATACCGTTCGCGGGGCCGTCGAAGCAACCGAAGCGACGGTGTCGGTCATCTATGTGCCGGCGCCGGCGTGCAAGGATTCGATCCTCGAGGCGATCGACGCTGGTCTGAAGCTTATCATCTGCATCACCGAAGGCATTCCGACGCTCGACATGCTCGCGATCAAGGCGCGCTTGTCGATCGGCAACACGCGTTTGATCGGGCCGAACTGCCCCGGCGTGATCACGCCGGGCGAATGCAAGATCGGCATCATGCCGGGCGACATTCACTTGCCGGGCCGCGTCGGCATCGTGTCGCGCTCGGGCACGTTGACGTATGAAGCGGTGAAGCAAACGACCGATCGCGGCTTCGGCCAGAGCACGTGCGTCGGCATCGGCGGCGATCCGATTCCCGGCAGCCACTTCATCGACATCTTGGCGTTGTTCGAAAAGGACCCGGCCACCGAAGCGATTGTGATGGTCGGCGAGATCGGCGGCACCGCAGAAGAAGAAGCGGCTGCCTTCATCAAGGAACACGTCACGAAGCCGGTGGTCTCGTACATCGCCGGCGTCACGGCGCCGCCGGGCAAGCGCATGGGCCACGCCGGCGCGATCATCGCCGGCGGCAAAGGCACCGCCGACGAGAAATTTGCGGCATTGCGCAAGGCAGGCGTGAAGACCGTGAAGAGCCTCGCCGACATCGGCAGCGCCCTCGCGAAGGTGACCGGCTGGAAGTGATCCGGCTTGATTTGACTTAGCATCGTCCCCATTTCTGCGTCGGAAAATTCGAGCGCTGGAGTGCGGTGATGGCGGCGGCGGAACAAACACTGGGATTTCAGGCGGAGGCGCGTCAGCTCCTGCAGCTGATGATCCATTCGCTCTATTCGAACCGCGAGATCTTCTTGCGCGAACTGATCTCGAACGCATCGGACGCGGTCGACAAGCTGCGTTTCGAAGCGCTCGAGCAGCCGGAATTGCTCGGTGACGATACGGATCTGAAGATCCGCATCGCGGTCGACGAAGACGCCGGGACGATTACGATCTCGGACAACGGCATCGGTATGTCGCGCGACGAAGCCGTCGCGAATCTCGGCACCATCGCGAAGTCGGGGACCGCCGAATTTCTGGCGAAGCTCTCCGGCGATCGCAAGAAGGACGCGGCGCTGATCGGTCAGTTCGGCGTCGGCTTCTACAGCGCGTTCATCGCCGCCGACGAGGTTGAAGTCGTGACTCGTAGGGCCGGCGACCCGGAAGATGCCGCTACGCGGTGGCGTTCGCGCGGCGAATCGGATTTCACGGTCTCGAACGAGACGAAGGCCACGCGCGGCACCGACGTCATTCTGCACCTGAAGGACGATGCGAAGGAGTTCGCCGACGCCTATCGATTGCGCAGTATCGTGCGCAAGTACTCCGATCACATCGGCGTATCGGTCGAAATGCCGAAGCAGACGTTCGATGCCGACGATGGCGCGAAGGGGAAGAAGAGCAAGAAAGACGTCGCTGTCGAATGGGAAGCGGTCAACTCGGCCAAAGCGTTGTGGACGCGTCCGCGCGCGGAAATAAGCGACGACGAGTACAAAGAGTTCTACAAACACGTCTCGCACGATTTCGACGAGCCGCAAACGTGGAGCCACAACAAGGTCGAGGGCAAGCTCGAGTACACGAGCTTGCTGTATCTGCCGAAGCACGCTCCGTTCGATCTATGGAACCGCGAAGCGCCGCGCGGACTGAAGCTGTACGTGCAACGCGTGTTCATCCTCGATCAAGCCGATCAGTTCCTGCCGCTGTACCTGCGCTTCATCAAAGGTGTGATCGATTCGAACGATCTACCGCTCAACGTGTCGCGCGAGCTGTTGCAGCAGGACGAGCGCGTGGCGGCGATCAAAAGCGCGTTGACGAAACGCGTGCTCGACATGCTCGCGAAGCTCGCGACGTCGGATGCCGACGCGTACAAGAGCTTCTACAAGGACTTCGGCGAGGTGTTGAAGGAAGGTCCGGCGGAGGACTTCACGAATCGTGAAGCGATCGCGAAGCTGCTGCGCTTTTCGACGACGCATACGGATCATGAAGAGCCGACCGTTGCGCTGCCGGAATACGTCGCGCGCATGAAGGACGGGCAAAAAGAGATCTACTACATCTGCGCCGAGAATTTCGCGACGGCGAAGAGTTCGCCGCAGCTCGAATTGCTGCGCAAGCGCGGCATCGAAGCGTTGCTGTTGCACGAACGCCTCGACGATTGGCTGATGTCGACGCTCGGCGAATTCGATGGCAAACGGTTCCGCGATGTTTCGCGGGGGGATCTCGATCTGCCGGGTTCTGACGAGCCGGATACGGAAGCGAAAGCCGTGGTCGGCGACGCGTTGCTCGAGCGCATCAAAGCCGCGCTCGGCGATCGCGTGGACGCAGTGCGACAGTCCAAGCGCCTGACGACGTCGCCGGCGTGCTTGGTGCTCGACGAGCACGCCATGGGTGCGCAGATGCGCCGTATCATGGAAGCGGCCGGGCAGCACGTGCCGGAGTCGAAGCCGAACTTCGAGATCAACGCGTCGCACCCGTTGGTCGTGCGTCTCGACGCGGAGCAGGACGAGAACCGCTTCAAGGAGCTGGCGCTCGTGCTGTTCGATCAAGCGGCCCTCGCCGACGGCGGCCAGCTCGCAGATCCGGCGGCGTACGTGGCGCGTTTGAACGGCCTGCTGTTGGAGCTGTTAGGGACGTCGAGTTGAACGCGCGGTGAATCCGGCGGAGGAACTCGCGACCGTCGCCGACCTGTTGCGTTGGTTCGCGACGCAGCTCGCGCGATCCGACGTTTTCTACGGTCACGGCACCGACAATGCTTGGGACGAGGCGCTCGCGCTGTTGTGCGGCCGCCTCGGCATTGCGCCGGAGAAATTGCAGTTCGTGATGAGTGCGCGCCTGACCGAGCGGGAACGTCGCGAATTGGTTCGTTTGTTGGAGCGGCGCATCGTTCAGCGCGTTCCGGTGCCCTACTTGGTCGGCGAGGCCTGGTTTGCGGGACGCCGTTATCTCGTCGAACCCGGCGTTCTGATTCCACGCTCGCCGATCGCCGAATTGATCGAGGCGGAGTTTTCGCCGTGGCTGCCGCGTGCGCCGCTGCGAGTCCTCGACATCGGCACCGGTTCAGGCTGTATCGGGATCGCGTGTGCACATGTGTTTCCCGATGCGATCATCACGCTGTCCGACTCTGACGACGCCGCTCTGGCGCTCGCGCGACGCAACGTCGAACTGCATCAGGTCGCCGATCGTGTCGAGGTGGTTCGGGCCGATGTATTTGATGGGTTGGTGCCCGTGCATTACGACCTGATCGTCACGAATCCGCCGTACGTGAATGCGCCCGACATGGCCGATCTGCCGCCGGAGTTCCGGCACGAACCGCGCGCGGCGCTTGCGGCGGGCGACGACGGACTCGACGTGATGCGTCGCATCGTGAGCGAGGCGCGTCGGTGGCTCGCCGACGACGGCGTACTGGTCGGTGAAGTCGGCAGCAGCGCAGACGCGCTGATCGAGCAATTCCCGTCGATTCCGTTTATTTGGCCCGACCTCGTTCACGGCGGACACGGCGTGTTCGTAGTCGATGCCGCACGGTTGTCTTGACCCTATCGAGCGCCGATACTGCGGCCGGCGATCGAGGCAGACACATGGCGGGCAACACGTTCGGCAAATCGTTTTCGGTGACGACGTTCGGCGAGAGCCACGGGCCGGCGCTCGGCGCGATCGTCGACGGCTGCCCGCCCGGAATGCCCCTCAGTGAAACCGATCTGCAGCGCGATTTGGATCGGCGGCGTCCCGGTCAATCGAAGTACACCACTCAGCGGCAAGAAGCCGACGAAGTTCGAATCCTCTCCGGTGTCTTCGAGGGGGTGACCACCGGTACGCCGATCGGTCTCGTCATCGAGAACACCGACCAGCGGAGCCGCGACTACACGAACATTCAAGACGTGTTCCGGCCGGCGCACGCGGACTACACGTATCAGAAGAAGTACGGCATTCGCGACTATCGCGGCGGAGGGCGGTCGTCGGCGCGCGAAACCGCGATGCGCGTCGCCGCCGGCGCGATCGCGAAGAAGTACTTGGCGGAGACATTCGGCGCGTCGGTCCGCGGATACCTGTCGCAGATCGGACATTTGCGCGCGCAGCGCTTGGATTGGGACGAGATCGATCGCAATCCGTTCTTTTGCCCCGACGCGGGCATCGTCGCAGACATCGCGGAGTTCATCGATCGCCTGCGCAAAGACGGCGATTCGATCGGCGCTCGAGTGACGGTCGTCGCCAGTGGTGTGCCGGTCGGTCTCGGCGAACCGGTGTTCGATAAACTCGACGCCGACATCGCTGCGGCGCTGATGAGCATCAACGCGGTGAAGGGTGTCGAACTCGGCGCCGGGTTCGCGGTCGTCGAACAGCGCGGCACCGAACATCGCGACGAGATGACGGCCGCCGGATTCCTGAGCAACAACGCCGGTGGGATCCTCGGCGGCATTTCGACCGGTCAAGACATCGTTGCGAGCATTGCGCTCAAACCGACTTCGAGCCTCCGCTTGCCGGGGCGCAGCGTGAATGCGCAGGGCGATGAAGTGGAGGTCGTGACGACCGGTCGCCACGATCCGTGCGTGGGCATTCGCGCAACGCCGATTGCCGAGGCGATGCTGGCGCTGGTGTTGATGGATCACCTGATGCGTCAACGCGCGCAGAATCCCGGCTGGCTCGATAGCGACTAACGGTGGCGATTGCCGCAGCGTTGCCAGCGCCCCAATCGAGGCCGCGGCCCCTTCGTAGATCGGTTAGTCCGCGAACGTTCGCAGAACGTCGAGAAATGCTCTCGCCGAATTCGACAGCGTGCGCTGGGGATTCGTGACCGCGCCGAGATCTCGGCCGAGCAACTCGCAATCGACGTCGAGGCGTACCAACGGGCCTTGAATCATGGTCGCCGGCAGCACGCTCCAGCCGAGCCCGATGCCGACCAGCATGCCGATCGTTTCCAGGTAGTTCGTGGCCATTGCCGTGCGCAGCGGCAGACCTTCGCGCGCGAATCGCTCCGCAACGATGCGGCCTGTATAGGTGCCGAGTCCGGGCAAGATCGCCGGATACTGGGACAGTTGCGCGAGTCCGACCTTCGGGCGTCGCGCCAGCGCGTGGTCGTTGGCCGCGATGAAGGCGAGCGGATCGTGCCACAGCCGCTCGCTGTCGAGGTGGGGATCCCTTGTCGGCGACAGCGTCACAACGGCGAGTTCGGTTTCGGCGTTGCGGACGAGATCATGAGCGGCTTCGGAGTCGACGAACTGGATGTCGAGTTCGACATCGACGAATCGCTGCGAGAACGTCTTCAAGACCGGCGCGAGTCGGTGCAATCCGACGTGATGGCTGGTCGCCATCGAGAGTCGACCCGCGACGCGATCGTGCAGGTTGCGGATCATCACCTCGGTGTCGCCGAGTTCGCGCAGCAGTGCGATCGCGCGCGGCTTCAGCGCAGCGCCCCGTTCCGTGAGGTGAACGCGTTTGCCGACGCGGTCGAACAACGGCGCCCCGATGCGTGACTCCAAACCCTGAATGCGCTTGGTCACTGCTGGCTGGGTGATGTGCAACTGCTCGGCGGCGCGCGAAAACGAGCCGGTTTCGGCGACGGCAACGAATGCCCTTAGTTCATTCCACTCCATAATTGAATCTATTAAAACAATGAATTTGAATTATTCGAAGAGCGATCCTAGCATGGCGCGCTTTTTCGATGATGGGTGCGGACCGTGGCTGAGACGCTCTACGACAAGATTTGGCGCGAACACCTCGTGACGGAACGCGGTGACGGGACGGGGCTCATTTACATCGACCGTCACCTGTTGCACGAGGTGACATCGCCACAAGCGTTCGAAGGCCTGAAGCTAGCCGGCCGTCGGCCGTGGCGGATCGACACCAATCTAGCGACGCCGGATCACAACGTACCGACGACCGACCGCGCGCGGGGAATTGACGGGATCGAGGATGAAACGTCGCGTATCCAGGTGATTACGCTCGACGAGAATTGCCGGGAGTTCGGCATCGAGCAGTTCGATATCGACGACGTTCGCCAAGGGATCGTCCACGTGGTCGGACCCGAGCAGGGTGCCACGTTGCCCGGGATGACAATCGTCTGCGGTGACTCGCATACCTCGACTCACGGCGCGTTCGCGGCGCTGGCGCAGGGGATCGGCACCTCCGAAGTCGAGCATGTCCTCGCGACGCAGTGCCTGGTTCAGCGCAAGGCCGGCAACATGGAAATCGTCGCGACCGGCGCGCTGGGTCACGGCGTGTTCGGGAAGGATCTCGTGCTCGCGGTGATCGCCGGGATCGGTACCGCCGGCGGCACTGGGCAGACGCTCGAGTTCCGCGGCAGCGCCGTTGAAAGCTTGTCGATGGAAGGTCGAATGACCGTGTGCAACATGTCGATCGAGGCGGGCGCGCGCGCCGGCCTGATCGCGGTCGACGACGTGACCATTGACTATTTGAAGGGGCGGCCGTTCGCGCCGACCGGCGATGGTTGGGACGCGGCGGTCGAACATTGGAGAACGTTGCACTCGGACCCGGGCGCGAAGTTCGAACGCTCGTTCCGCATCGACGCGAGCGCGCTCGAACCGCAAGTCAGTTGGGGCACCTCGCCCGAACTCGTCGTCGGGATTTCGGAGCGCGTGCCGGACCCCAGTTCCATTGCCGATGCCGCACGTCGCGAAGTGGCGACTCGCGCGCTCGAATATATGGATCTGGCGCCGCATCAGCCGATCACCGGCATCGAACTCGACCGCGTGTTCATCGGTTCTTGTACGAACGCGCGAATCGAGGACCTACGGGTGGCCGCGGACGTCGTGCGTGGTCGTCAGGTTGCGAAGCGGATCCGGCAGGCGATGGTGGTGCCGGGGTCCGGTCTCGTGAAGCGGCAAGCGGAAGCCGAGGGGCTCGCGCGTATCTTCGTCGATGCCGGCTTCGAGTGGCGTGACCCGGGCTGTTCCATGTGTCTTGCGATGAACGCCGACCGGTTGCTACCGGGTGAACGCTGCGCAGCGACCTCAAATCGCAACTTCGAGGGACGCCAGGGTTATGGCGGGCGAACGCACCTCGTGAGTCCGGCGACCGCTGCGGCCGCTGCGATTGCAGGCCATTTCACGGACGTTCGCGAATTGATGAGGGCACGCGCGTGAGAGCCTTTACGACACTGTTGGGCGTCGTCGTTCCGCTCGATCGCGCGAACGTCGATACGGACCAGATCATCCCGAAGCAATTCCTGAAGTCGATCCGACGAACCGGGTTCGGCGAGAACCTGTTCGATGGATGGCGTTTTCTGGATGAGGGCTCGATGGGTCAGACGCCGAACGAGCGGAAGATCAATCGACAATTCGTGCTGAATCAACCGCGGTATCAAGGCGCGTCGGTACTGCTCGCCCGGGCGAATTTCGGCTGCGGCTCGAGCCGCGAGCATGCGGTGTGGGCCCTCGACGAATACGGTATTCGGTGTGTCATCGCGCCGAGCTTCGCCGATATTTTCTTTAACAATTGCTTCAAGAATGGCGTGTTACCGATTGTTCTAGATGAAAAAATTGTGGATCGACTATTCCGCGAAGTCGAAGCTCGGCCCGGGTTCGCCGTGACGGTCGATCTGCCGTCGCAAACCGTGCAATTGGCCGACGGAACTCGGTTCGCCTTTGCCATCGATGCGGATCGCAAGGAATGCCTAGTCAAGGGGCTCGACGACATCGGCCTTACGCTGCAGCACGCCGAACAGATTCGGGCATTCGAAGCGAGGCACCGAGCAGAACGCCCGTGGCTATTTCGTTCGACACCTTAATTAAGCGATCTAATGATTTGATATGAAAAGAAAAGTTTTGGTTCTTCCGGGCGATGGAATTGGGCCCGAAGTGATCGAGCAGGCAGTTCGCGTTCTGCAAGCCGCCGCCGCCGCGGCAGGGTTCGATCTCGAGTTGCGCGAGGCGCAACTCGGCGGCAACGCCATCGACGCGACCGGCACCCCATTGCCGGATGCAACCCTCACGGCAGCGAGGGACGCCGACGCTGTCCTGTTGGGCGCGGTCGGTGGTCCGAAATGGGATGCGTTGCCGATGAAGCAGCGGCCGGAGCGTGGGTTGCTGGGCTTGCGCGCGGGAATGGAACTCTTCGCCAATCTGCGTCCCGCGCTGCTGTTCCGCGAGCTCGCGGATGCGTCTTCGCTGAAGCGCGAGTTGGTCGAGGACCTCGACATCCTCATCCTGCGCGAACTCACGGGCGGGATCTATTTCGGCGAGCCGCGCGGGATTGAAATCGTCGACAACGTTCGCCGCGGCTTCAACACCGACGTATACGACGAGACGGAGATCGCGAGGGTCGGGCGCGTCGCGTTCGAGCTCGCGCGCAAACGCCATCGACGCGTGTGTTCTGTCGACAAAGCGAACGTGCTCGAAGTCACGCAGCTGTGGCGCGACGTGATCAGCGAAATCGGTCGCGACTATCCGGATGTCGAACTCTCGCACATGTACGTGGACAACGCTGGTATGCAGTTGGTGCGTCGGCCGAAGCAGTTCGACGTGATCGTCACCGGCAACATGTTCGGCGACATTCTGTCGGACGTCGCGGCGATGCTGACCGGTTCGCTCGGTATGTTGCCATCTGCGTCGCTCGGCGCCGACGGGCGCGGGCTGTACGAACCGGTGCACGGATCGGCCCCGGACATCGTCGGGCGCGGCATCGCCAATCCGCTGGCGACGATCCTTTCGGTCGGAATGATGTTCCGATACACGTTCGGATCGCTCGATATTGCGGACCGGATCGATCGCGCTGTGCAGCGTGTTTTGAGCGCCGGATTGCGGACCCCGGATATCTTGCCGAGCGACGCGATCGGTCTACGCCAGGTCGGTACCATCGAAATGGGCCAAGCGGTCCTCGACGAATTTTTGCGTTAGGAGCAAGCGTGAACAAGGTCAACGTGGCTGTCGTTGGTGCTACCGGCGCGGTCGGGCAGGCGATGGTCGAGATCCTCGCCGAACGAAACTTTCCCGTCGGTGAGTTGCACCTTCTTGCGAGCGAACGGTCCGTCGGAAAGGTGGTGCAGTACGGCGGGAAGTCCGTACGCGTCAAGCGACTCGATCAATTCGACTTCACCGGCGTTCAAATCGGCCTGTTCTCGGCCGGTGCCGCCATTTCGGCGGACTTCGCGCCCAGGGCTGCGGCGGCCGGATGTATCGTGATCGACAACACGTCGCAGTTTCGCTATGAGGCCGACATCCCGTTGGTCGTGCCCGAGGTGAACCCGCACGCGATCGCGCAACGGCATGCGCGCCGAATCATTGCGAATCCGAATTGCTCGACCATTCAGATGGTGGTTGCGCTGAAACCCATTCACGACGCGGTCGGCATCGAACGCATCAATGTCGCGACCTACCAATCGGTGTCGGGCGCGGGCGCGAAGGGCATTCGCGAACTCGCGTCGCAAACAGCAGATCTGCTGAACGCAAAACCGATTGAGCCGAAGGCGTTCACGCGGCAGATCGCATTCAACGTGATTCCGCACATCGACGTATTCCAAGAGAACGGTTACACGAAGGAAGAAATGAAGATGGTGTGGGAGACGCGCAAGATCATGGAGGCACCGGAAATCAGCGTGAACCCGACATGCGTTCGCGTACCGGTGTTCTATGGCCACTCCGAAGCGGTACACATCGAGACGCGAGTGAAGATCACCGCCGCCGAAGCGCGGGCGCTGCTCGAGCGAGCGCCGGGCGTCAAAGTGATCGACGAGCGCAAGAACGGCGGCTACCCGACAGCAGTCGGCGAGGGCGCCGGCAGTGATCCCGTATGGGTCGGTCGCATTCGAGAGGACATCTCACATCTGCGTGGACTCGATCTGTGGATCGTCTCCGACAACGTCCGTAAAGGGGCGGCCCTGAACAGTGTACAAATCGCGGAACTTTTGCTAAAAGAACAACAATAAGTGTTACTTACTGCACTCTTTGGATAACCCGTCTAAGTTATCTTCACGTCAGAATTCGTGGCGGCGCATCACGGTGCGACGTATCGATCTGGAGTGTGATGTCACGATGACGGGTGTAGAGCGGGCACAGGCGCGTTCGAACACCAACTTCCGTCGGTCGAAGTGATTCACCGATTGCGCGTCTGGATCAATCGAAGGACATGACTATGGCTCGCAGGTTGGCATTCGTTTGCGCCACGATCGTTGCCGTCTGGAGCGCCCAAGCGTTCGCGTTGGGCCTCGGTGACATAACGATTCACTCCGCGTTGAACGAAAACCTCAATGCCGAGATCGAGCTACTCGAGACGCGGGGGCTCAGCGAGTCGGAAATAGTGGCGCAGCTCGGGACGGGCGACGATTTCAAACGCGTCGGCATCGAGCGCTTCTTCTTCCTCACGTCGTTGCAGTTCCACGTGGAAATGAAGAATGGCCAAGCCGTCTTGCGCGTGACGAGCGACAAGCCCATCACCGAACCGTATTTGAATTTCCTCGTGCAGGTGGTGTGGCCGAATGGGCGCCTGTTGAAGGAATACACCGTGTTGCTCGATCCGCCGACGTACAAAGAACAGCCGGCGCCGGCAGTGGCCAGTCCACGCAGAAGCGATCCCGGCGGAGGGCCAGCCGGTCGCGTCGAACGGACACCGACGAGACCCGACTCCCAGGTTTCCCTCAGTAGTGCCCCCCGTTCGAACTCATCCAACGCCCCGTCCTCCGCGCAAGATCGCCTCTCCGGCGACAGCTATGGCATGACGGATCGCGATGACACGCTCTGGAAGATCGCCCAGCGTACGCGCCCGTCCGACGCCGTGACGGTGCAGCAGAATATGCTCGCGATTCAGCGGCTGAATCCGGAAGCCTTTATTGGCAACAACATCAACCTGCTGAAGGCCGGCTACAAACTGCGGCTCCCGAAAGAGGCGGATGTCGAGTCGGTGTCGGCGACCGAAGCAGTCGCCGAAGTGGCCGCCCAGAACCAGGCGTGGCAGGCGTTCCGCCGCGGCGAATCGTTGGCATCGCGGCCGGCAACGAGTAACGGCGCATCCGAGAGCGAAGCGTTGGCCGGCCAAATCGATGCGACCGCGAAGCGGACTGCCGCGCCGGTGAAGCAAGGTCCCGAGGGCGAGTTGCGCATCGTCGCGGGAGACGCGCCCGAAAAAGGCAACGGGTCGGGTGGCACCGCAGCGGAAACAGCCGCGCTCGAAGGTCAACTCGCGGCAGCGAAGGAAGAATCTGATCGCATCGCGCGCGAGCGCGACGAGGCCGTCGACAAGCTCGGCAAGGCGACCTCGCAGGCCGAGCAGACGCAGCGTCAAATCGAAGTACGCGATCAGCAGATCGCGCAGATGCAAGAACAACTCAAAGCCGCGAAACAGGCACAGGCGCAGCAGGCCGCCGCAGCGCCGGCGAAACCGGAAGCGACCGGCTACGCGGCGTTGCTCGGATCGCCCATGGTCCTCGGCGGTGCCGCCATCGTACTGGTGTTGATCGTCGTTGCTGGACTGATGCGTTCGCGCGCTCGGCGCACCGACGACGATACGTTGCCGGCTTTCGATGATGCAGCCTCGTTGCGAACTGCCGGCGCGTCCGGTCGGGCACGCCCGCGCGTTGAGGAGATCGCCGACGAAGAGCCGGCCCCGGAATTCGAAGAGCCGGTTCAACATGCCGAGGAAGCCGAGGTCCCGCATCACGAAGGCGCGCAGACGAGCGACGTCATCGGCGAGGCTGACATCTACATCGCCTACGGCCGATATCCGCAGGCGGTGAGTCTGCTGCTCGGAGCGCTGGACGACGATCCGAACCGATCGGACGTTCGCGTCAAGTTGCTCGAGGTCTATGCCGAGACGAAGGACGAGGCCGGCTTCGAAAAACACATGACCGAGTTGCTGAACCGGTGTGACGACGAGGATCTGCTCCTCGAAGCGCGCGAGCTCGAAGGGAAACTGCGCGAGGACGCTCCGGTCGCGGCCACGGCGACCGCACCGGCGACGACCAAGGTCGACGCTCCGGCGACACTCGACGACTTCCAGCTGGACCTGGATGGGGACGACGACAAGATTGTCCCGCCGAAGCGCAGCGCGTTGGCGGCCGACGAGCCTCGATCGTCCGACGACCTCGGCGGTGACCTCGGAATCGATTTCAAGACCGACGACGAACCGACGGTGGTACGTGGGCCGACGACTGCGACGCGTGCGAAGGCGGATCTCGGCGACGTCGCGGTGGCGTCGGCGGAGGAGGATGAGTTCGACCTCGAAGACCTCGAATTCGAACCGCCCGCCCGCGACGAGGCGAAGCCACAGCGCGCGAAATCGGGCGATGCCGCGGACGACGCGTTCGAGTTCCTCAACGAAGAGGACGCAGCGACGACCAAGTTGGATCTCGCTCGTGCTTATATCGACATGGGCGATGAAGACGGCGCCCGCGAGATCCTCGGCGAGGTTCTTCAAGAAGGCAGCAGCGAGCAGCAGCAAGCCGCAAACGAATTGCTCGCCAAATTGAGATAGCGTTGACGTCTCGTTCCGACGGAGTAG
>DASRZO010000301.1:0-2222 GCA_035686405.1 Pseudomonadales bacterium
TTCCGCTCGGCGCGCAGATCATGCCGGCGCCGACCGTATTGTTGCTGATGCGGTCGATGACGATGAACGCACCGGTCTCGCGGTTGTCCTCGTACGGATCGAACGCGATCGGTTCGGCCAGCGTGAATTCGCAGCGGCCGATCTCGTTCAGCGCGAGCGCCGTTGCCGGCACCTGCGCGAGCGAGTTGATATCGGTGCGGTGGCGGATCGCCGACACGCGCCCGAACAACTGCTTCGTGCCGTGCTTGATGACGTATTGCTTGCCGGGGACCATCGGTTCCTCGGTCATCCAGACCAAATCGGCGTCGAAGCGGTCTTCGATGTTCGGCAGCGCACCGTCGGTCGCCAGCATGTCGCCGCGGCTGATGTCGATTTCGCTCGAGAGCGTGAGCGTCACCGCGAGCGGCGGGAATGCCTCGTCGAGATCGCCGTCCATCGTGACGATGCGCGCGACGGTCGTCGATTTGCCCGACGGCAACACGACGACCTTGTCGCCCGGCCGCACGATGCCGCTCTGCACGGTGCCGGCGTAGCCGCGGAAGCTCGAATCGGGCCGGGCGACGCGCTGCACCGCGAAGCGGAAGTCCTTGAAGTTGCGGTCCGACGCGATCTGCACGTTCTCCAACAAGTGCATCAAGGTGCTGCCTTGGTACCACGGCATCGCGGCGGATTTATCGACGACGTTGTCACCGTGCAGTGCGGAGAGCGGAATGAACTGCAGGTCCTCGATGCCGAGGTTCGCGGTGAAGTCCATGTAGTCGGCGCGGATGTCGTCGAACACGCTCTCGCGGAAATCTACGAGGTCCATTTTGTTGACCGCGACGATCACGTGTTTGATGCCGAGCAGCGCCGCGATGTACGTGTGGCGGCGCGTCTGCGTCAGCACGCCTTGGCGCGCGTCGATTAGGATGACGGCGACGTCGCAGCCGGACGCGCCGGTCGCCATGTTGCGCGTGTACTGCTCGTGGCCGGGGGTGTCGGCGATGATGAATTTGCGCTTCGACGTCGAGAAATAGCGGTACGCGACATCGATCGTGATGCCCTGCTCGCGTTCGGCCTGCAATCCGTCGACGAGGAGCGCCAAGTCGAACTCGCCGTCGTCGCCGGGCTTCTTCGAACGGACGGATTCGAGTTGATCTTCGTAAATCATCTTCGAGTCGTGCAGCAGCCGGCCGATCAGCGTGCTCTTGCCGTCATCGACGCTGCCGCACGTGAGAAACCGCAGGATTTCCTTGCGCTCGTGCTGTTCGAGGTACGCGAGGATGTCGCGCTCGATGAGCTCGGACTGATGACTCACTTCAGAAATACCCTTCGCGCTTCTTCTGTTCCATCGAGCCGACGGCGTCGTGATCGATCAGCCGCCCCTGACGCTCCGAGTATTTGGTCAGCAGCATCTCCTGGATGATCTGCGGCAGCGTGTCCGCCTCGGACTCGATTGCGCCCGACAGCGGATAACAGCCGAGCGTGCGGAATCGAACGCTCTTCATCTGCGGTACTTCGCCGGGCCGCAACTGCATGCGGTCGTCGTCGACCATGATCAACGTGCCGTCGCGTTCGACGACGGGGCGCTTCTTCGCGAAGTACAGCGGCACGATGTCGAGCTTCTCGAGGTAGATGTATTGCCATACGTCGAGCTCGGTCCAGTTCGACAGCGGAAATACCCGCACTTCCTCGCCGCGGTTGATGTTGCCGTTGTAGAGGCTCCACAGCTCGGGGCGTTGATTCTTCGGATCCCAGCGGTGATTCGCATCGCGCACCGAATACACGCGCTCTTTCGCGCGCGACTTCTCTTCGTCGCGGCGCGCGCCGCCGAAGGCCGCATCGAATTTGTATTTGTCGAGCGCTTGCAGCAGCGCCTGTGTCTTCATGATGTCGGTGTATTTCTTCGAACCGTACGTGAACGGCGTGACGTTGTTCCGCACGCCTTCCTGGTTCGTGTACACGATGAGCTCGAGGCTGTTCTCGCGCGCGACGCGATCGCGGAAGGCGATCATGTCCTTGAATTTCCACGTCGTATCGACGTGCAGCAGCGGGAACGGCAAATTGCCCGGGTAGAACGCCTTGCGCGCGAGGTGCAGCAGCACCGTCGAGTCCTTGCCGATCGAATACAACATGACCGGATTCTCGAACTCGGCGACCACCTCGCGAATGATGCGGATGCTCTCGCTTTCGAGTTGCTTCAGGTGAGTGATCTGGTAGCCGGCCATCGTCGGGACGCAGGC
>DASRZO010000302.1:0-5473 GCA_035686405.1 Pseudomonadales bacterium
GCGACGGGATCCACGGCCTCGTCGCCCCTGCAGGGGTTCGTTAGCCCGACCCGGATCCGTCTCCAGCGAAGCGACTTCGCCAAGCGTTTGCTACGGCACCGGCTTCACGACGAACAGCAAGTCGCCGACGTTCACCTGCGCGCCGCTCGTGTTGTTGATGCGCGTCACTTCGTAGCGCTGCGTCGACGGATAGAGCTCCGTATCGCCGCTGTTGAAATCCTTCAACGCGAGCGGCGTGAAGATCTTCATCGCTTCGAGCTGACAGATCGTGTCGCCGACTCGGATACGATCGCCGACGGCGACGAACTCCGGCTCCGTCGGCGTCGGCGTGATGTAGAAGATGCCCGTCGACGGCGACAGAACTTTGAGCTCGTCGCTGCCGTCGATCTTGATCGCATTGCGATCGATACCGGAGCCGGACTTTCCGGCCGCTTCGTTGATCTGACGGATCAACGCGTTCGCGTCGATGCGCGCGAGGAATTGCGGCAGAAAGTTGGTGTCGTAGACGCCGTCGCGGAAGACCGCATCCGCCAAGATCATCTTCAACAGCGAGATGTTCGTGCAGATCCCGGAGATGCGTACCCGCGACAGGTAGTTCAGCAGCTTCTCGATCGTGTCGAGGCGATCCGTGCCGTGCGCGATGATCTGCGCGACCATGCTGTCGTAGTACGGCGACACGAACTTGCCGGTCGCCGCGGCGCTGATGATCTCGATGCCGTCTTCCTGCGGCAGATCGCACAGCTGGATTTGGCCCGGGTCCGGTCGGAACAGAAGCTTACCGCCGGCACCGACGATGATCTTCTCCGCGTTGATGCGCGCTTCGATCGCGTAGCCGCGCTTCGCGATCTCGAGTTTTGCAATGCTCTCGCCGGACGCGATGCGGAATTGCTCGGCAACGATGTCGACGCCGGACACGAGCTCCGTCACCGGGTGTTCGACCTGCAGCCGCGTGTTCATCTCCATGAAGTACACGGCGTTCGACTTCAAATCGAAGATGAATTCGACGGTACCCGCGCCGATGTAGCCGATTTCGTTGCCGATCCCCGCCGTGTATTGCAGCACCGCTTGCCGCAACTCCGGCGGCAACATCGTGGAATCCGACTCCTCGATGATCTTCTGTTTGTCGCGCTGCACGCTACAGTCGCGCAGCCCCAGCACTTTCGTATTGCCGTGCGAGTCGCGCAGTAGCTGCGCCTCGATGTGACGCAGCGACGTCACGTACTTCTCGAGATAGACGTCGCCGTTGCCGAACGCCGCACGCGCTTCGGCGATCACCCGATGGAAGAGTTCGTGGAAGTCGTCGGCAGACTCGACGGTCTGAATGCCTTTACCGCCGCCGCCGTGCACCGCCTTGATCAGCACCGGGTAGCCGATGTCGTTGGCGACTTCGGCCGCGCGCTCGACGTTCGTCAAGATGCCGTGGCTGCCGGGCACGACCGGCACATCGAGCCGGAGCGCCGTGTTGATCGCGTTCGACTTGTTGCCCATCGCGTCCATGCTCGCGGCCGGCGGGCCGATGAAGTTGATGCCGTGCGTTCGAACGAGCTCGGCAAACTGCGAGTTCTCCGACAGGAAGCCGATACCCGGATGCAGCGAGTCGACGCCTTCGTGTTCGGCGACGCGCAATACGCTCATCGCGTTCAAGTACGACTCGTCCGGCGTGTTGCCGCCGATACACACGACGCGGTCGCGCTCGGTCAGCATGTCGACCGCCATCGACTCCATGTCCGGGTCGGACTGCACGAGGACCACTTCGATGCCGTTGCGCTGCGCGACGCGAATCAGCTTGACCGCGGTGCAGCCGCGCGCATGGATCAGCACCCGCTCGACCGGACGTATCAGGTCGCGGTCGCGGAACTTCGGTCGACG
The DNA here is from genome assembly GCA_035686405.1 of Pseudomonadales bacterium. Lineage (GTDB taxonomy): Bacteria > Pseudomonadota > Gammaproteobacteria > Pseudomonadales > Azotimanducaceae > DATJGR01. The sequence goes on from DASRZO010000302.1 coordinate 1,870, forward strand.
GCTGCCGAGTTGCGGTCGGTCGGTCGACAGCGACCCGAGCATCACGCGGTGCACCACCTCGACGACGGTCTCGGTCGGCAGCGGGATTTCCGGATCGATCTTGCGCAGCCGGTCGTCGAGATCGTCGAAGAACGGATGGCGCACGAGGCCTTGCATCGAACCCGGCGTCGTCGACAAGTAGTTCGACAACGTGGCGGTCGACGGCAGGTTCGACTGCACCACGATCTGGCCGGCGAACGGCATGTTGGTGCCGCTGAAGTAGTACGTCTGTACGAGCGGGTGCGTGACGAAGCTCGCTTGCGCGCCGCCGGTGCAATCGCCGAATCCGAAGATGATCACCGGTAGTTCGGAGTCGCGTACGAAGCGCGTGATGCGATCGTTGACCGCGGCCATCGAGAAGAGCGCGCCGGCGCCCTCCTTCGTCTGCATGCCGCCGGACGAGATGAAGCCGATCACCGGCAACTGCCGTTCGGCACAGTCGACGAGCAGCTTGCAGAATTTCTCCGCGCTCGCCATGTCGAAGGCGCCGGCCTGAAAGTCGATGTTCGAGATGACCGCGCCGACGCGCACGCCGCCGGCTTCGTCGTTGAACGTGCCGATGCCGGTGACGATGCCGCACGGGGGAATCTTCGCCTTCAACGCACTCTCGATCGAAATCCGGAAACCGGGAAACTCGCACGGATCCGAACTCAAGAGGTCGCCGTACAGTTCCTCGAAATCGGAGAAGAATTTGTCGATCAGCGCGTTGTAGCCGGTCGCCTTGCGCGCCTTGTACTCGTCGACGACCTGTTGAATGCGCAAATCGCGATACGCAATCGTCAAGCGGTTCCAGAAATCCTTGCGGCGACCGATCGCGCGCGGCGAGATACGGCCGTCGTAGCGGCGGCGGTCCTTCTCGGACTGCAGGTGCATGCCGAGCAGCCGCTCGAACAGGAACGTCACGACGACGAACAGCGTGTCGGACAGATGCGGGAAACTCGTCTTCTTCCACTCCTCGACGGCGCGGAAGAAGTCGTTGCTCTTCGGCGTGTCGGCGACGCGCAAGAACCAACGGAAGAATTGCCCGCGCAGGCGTTCGACGACCGCTTCGCCCGATCCTTGCGGCGAACTACCGTTCATCGCCATCCGCGCGGCTTGGGCGAGCGTCGTGTCGAGCAACTTCGTGATCGTCCGCTTCGACAACGCGCGCGTCGATTCGGCCTCTTCGGCAATCGTGTCGAGGTTCTCGATGATCTGGTCGTACACGGAGTCGAACAGCAGCAAGTTCTCGCATTCGGCGATGAAGTCTTCCCGCAAGCCGTCGTCGACGAGCACGTCGAGCACGGTGACGTCCTTCGGCTGCGCGCTCGGCGCCGGCTCCGCCCCGCCGAAGTGCGACGCATAGCGATCGTCGAGGATCTGCCGATTGATCGCGAGGCTGGAGCGCCGCTCGGCCAGCATCGTCTTGACACGCGTCGACAGCAGCGTGTCGTCGATGAGGTCCGACAACCGGTCGTCGGTCAGCGCGAGGTTGATCTCGGCCGTCAGTTGGCTGCGAAGATAGCCGTCGGATTTGTCCCGCAAGCCGCGGCTCGTCAGCAGCTTCTTGCCTTCGTGGCTGAAGCGTTCGCGAAACAGCGGGCCGAGCACGCGATCGGCCGCCAACGCTTCCGCGAAGGCTCGCGGATCCTTGATCTCGCTGATCCGCATCAGCAGTTTCGCGTCGGCGTAGTCGCGCAGGTATTGGATCAGCGACTTCAGACTGCCTTCCGCTTCGCTCTTCCAGCGGTTGTACAGGTACATGCTGACGCTGGTCAGCAGATTCGCACGGGCGTCCTCGTAGTTCTTGCGCGGTTCGCCGAACAGCAGCTGGGCGATGCGCCCGCGTTCGTCGTCCATCGCCTGCTTTTTCTCGTTGTAGCCGCGCCACGCCTTCGCCAGCGCGTCGTCGTAGATCACCTTTTCCGGATCTTGCAGCCACTTCAAGAAGGTCTGGCGGCGTTCGCGATCGGAGCGCTCCGACAATTCGCCCTTCGGCAATTCCTGCGCCGACAACCGGCCGTACTGTTTCGTCGTGGTCGCTTTGATGCGTTTGCGCGTACCGAGGTAGCGGAGGTAGCGATAGGCGACGCCGAACACGTTCGTGTACTCGGTCGGCGTCTTCGACGTCCGCAGCAGCGCCCGCGACTCCATCGCGACCAGCCGCTTCGACGGCTTCAGGTACCGCTCGAGGTTGTGCCGGTAGTGGTCGAGGATGTACGGGTTCTCCGCGACGAACTGCTTCGTCGAGTCCTCGATCGACTCGATGCCGGTGACGATCGCGAGCCGCAGGTTTTCGAGCTTGTCGTCGGGGTCGCCCGGTGCGAAGTCAATGACGCCGTCGATGTTCCCTTGGGCGTACAACTCGTACGGCGAGAGGCCGACGTACTTCGCACACTCCTGCCACGACAGGTTCAGGCGGCGCGCGATGTTCGCGAGGCCCTTCGGCTGGATCGTGCTGAACACGCCGTCGCGCACCGACAGAATCAGGTTGCTCGCGGCGAGCGGAATCGCGCCGCCGGAGTAGCCGAGCCCGAATACGATGCCGATGTTCGGCACGTCGACGTTGCACATCTCGGCAATGAGTCGCGAGATGCTGTGCGCCTGATTGGCCTTGTTGGCGGCTTCTTCGGCGTCGGCGCCGGGCGTGTCCATCAGACTCACGATCGCGATGTTGCGCTTCGAGCATTCGCCGACGAGCTCCGCCGCGGCGAGGTGATGCTGCGGCATCCACACGCCGTTCTTCACGGAGCGATCTTGCGCGATGAACGCGATCGTGCGGCTTTCGCCGTCGAAGTCCATGTCGAGCATCGCCGAGTAGAACGGCCCGTCGATGCGTTCGTCGTGCACTTTCGAGCCGAGCCGGCGAATGATCGTCGGCGCGTCGATGCGCCCCGGATCTTCGGCCTTGGCGACGACCGACTCGATGTATGAGTCGATGTCGAGGTTGTTCAGCAGTTCGAGCTGTCGCGCAATCTGCGCGCGCGACAACAGCCCTCGCACGTGGTGTTCGATGCCGGTCGCGCCGCTCGACGGAAATAGCGAAAAATCCTGCGCCAGACTCTCGGCAATGAGAAACAGCCGATCACCTTCGGCGAATTGGTTATCCATCAAGGCGAGAATTGTCCCCGGCGCAAAAGCCGTTGAAATGTATGTAGAATTTGGCCGGCTACTCTAATGTAAAGGAATGTATTTCCGCAAACGCCATGGCCGTGACGAAGTCGTTGATTTCCCTCAGTTGTGCGGTGCTCACCGTATCGGACACACGCACGCTCGACAGCGACGCGTCGGGCGCGCTGTTGATCGAACTGTTGACCGCCGACGGCCATCGATTGGCCGAACGCGCCATCGTCAAAGACGATCGATTTCAGATACGTGCGATCGTATCGCGTTGGATCGCCGAGCCCGGCGTCGACGTCATCCTGACCACCGGCGGCACCGGTTTCACCGGACGCGACAGCACGCCGGAAGCCATCGCGCCGTTGCTCGAGAAAGTCATCGACGGCTTCGGTGAATTGTTCCGCCAGGTGTCGTTCGAGGAGATCGGTACGTCGACGATTCAATCGCGCGCGCTCGGCGGACTGTC
>DASRZO010000303.1:0-11316 GCA_035686405.1 Pseudomonadales bacterium
GCAGCCGGCCGCCGGCGACTCCGGTACGGCGCTCGGCGCCGCGACGTTCGTCGCCGCGCAACACGGCGAACGGCCGCAGGCGATGCGGCACGCGTACCTCGGTCCGTCGTACACGACCGACGAGTGCGCCGAGGCGCTGGGCGAGTTCGCGGACGCGCTCGAATGGCGCCGCGTCGACGATGCGCCGCGCGCAGCGGCCGAGTTGATCGCGGCCGGTCACCCGGTCGCGTGGTTCCAAGGTCGAATGGAATTCGGTCCGCGCGCGCTCGGCGCGCGCAGCATCCTCGGTTGCCCGAGCGTCGTCGGCATCGCCGACCGGATCAACGCGCAGATCAAGTTTCGCGAGCGCTGGCGGCCGTTCTGCCCGAGCGTGCTCGACCGCGTCGCGCCGGAGATCATCGGCACGCGCCATCCGGCGCCGTTCATGACGATCACGTTCGACGTCGCGGCCGCGTGGAAGCCGCGGATCCCCGAAGTCGTACACCGCGACGGTACCGCGCGCGTGCAGATCGTCGAGCGCGACGCGAATCCGCGCTACTACGCGCTGCTCGAACGGCTCGAAGCGCTGACCGGCAATGCCGTCGTGCTGAACACGTCGTTGAACCGCCAAGGCGAGCCGATCGTCTGCAGTCCGCACGATGCGGCGGTGATGTTCATCGGTTCGGACCTGCGCTACCTCATGCTCGAAGACCTGTTGGTGACGAAGCGGCCATGACGCGACCGCGGGCGCTGCAGGTGTGTCCGAACGACCATCCGCCGTTCCTCGACATCTGCCGTCACCACAGCGCTGCGCTCGCGGCCGCCGGCTGCGACACCGACACGATCTTTCTCGGTGCCCCTCGTGGAGTTCGTTGGGATGCGGCGACGTACCTCGGGATCGAACGCGGCACGCGGCGCATGATCGATGCCTTGCGATCGCACTGCGTCGATCGCGACGACCGGATGGTCGTGATGCATCGTTATCGCGCGTATCAGGTTGCTACGCGCGCGATCGCCGACGGCCCGACGATGGTGACGGTCGCGCACGAGTTCGGGATGTTCGCGCGCCGGCGCCGGCGCTGGCGGCAACGATTGTTCGCACCGAACGTCGCGTTCGCCGGTGTCTCGCAAGCGGTCGTCGACGAAATGCGTCGGCACCATCCATCGCTGCGGACGCTGCTGTTGCCGAATCCGATCGACATCGCGGCGCACGATCGCGCGCGGTTGGGGCGCGCCGATGCGCGCGCGACGCTCGGTCTGGACCCGGACGCGTACGTCGTCGGCAGCGTCGGGCGGTTGCACCCGGAGAAGCGGCCGATGCTCGCGCTCGACGCGTTCGCGGCGGCCGCGCTGCCGCGCGACGCGCAGTTCGCGTTCGTCGGCGACGGGACGTTGCGCGCGGTGCTCGAAGCGCGCGCGCGCGAACTCGGCGTCGCCGAACGCGTTCGATTCAGCGGCTACGTCGCAGACGCGGCGCGCTGCCTCGCGGCGTTCGACGCGTTGGTGTTCGCGTCGGGCCCGACGGAAGCGTTCGGCATGTCCTTGCTCGAAGCGATGGTCGCCCGTGTGCCGATCGTGTGCGCCGATCAAGCCGGTCCGCGCAGCGTGCTCGGACCGGACGGCCGTTATTTCGTCGACGGCGTCGCCGACCTGACGGCCGAACTCGGCCGCGTCGCCGCGATGACCGATTCCGATCGAGCCGCGCTGTGCCGGGCGCAGCGCGTGCGGGCAGAGCAACGCTTTTCGATTGCCGCGGTCGGATCGATCTACGAGCAGCTGCTCAGTACGGGCGAGGTTCGCCCGGCGGGCGCGTCTTGAAGCGGCGGTGCAGCCACAGATACTGATCGGGCTGCCGCATGATCTCTTCCTCGATCACCGAGTTGATGCGGACGGCATCGTCGCGATCGACGCCGGTCGGATAGTCGGCGATCTCGCGCAATCGCAGCGTCCACGTACGCGCGCCGGGATCGCGGAAGTGGCTGACGAAGATGACGGCGGAATGGTTGAACTGCGCAAAGCGCGCGGTCGCGGTGATCGTCGCGGCCGTGACGCCGAAGAACGGCGCGAACACCGATACCTTGCGGCCGTAGTCCTGATCCGCGGCATACCAGATGGTATGACCCTGCTTCAGCCGCTGCAGCACGATGCGCACCTCGCCGCGCTCGATCACCGCGTCGTAACGGCGTTCGCGACCGCGCCGCATGAACGCTTCGATGACGGGATTCTTGTTGCGGCGATAGATCACGCCGAACGGCGTCGCTTCGGCGAGCAGCGCGCCGGCGAGTTCGAACGTCGTGAAGTGCGCACCGACGAGCACGACGCCGCGCCCGCGCCGCTGTGCGGCCGTCAGCACGTCCAGCCCTTCGATCGTGAACCGTTCGCGATAGCGGTCGAGATTGCCGAACCACGCGACCGTCGTTTCGATCGCGCCGATGCCGGTGGAGGCAAACGAACGCCGCACGCGTTCCTCGCGCTCGGGCGCGTCGAGATCGGGAAAACACAGCGCGATGTTGACGCGAGCGACGTGGCGGCGCTCGCGGGCGAAGCGATAACCCAGCGCGCCGATTGCGCGACCCAGCCAGAACTGCACGCGAATCGGTAGCCGCGCGACGCACCACATCGCGCCGATCCCGATCCACGTGGGCCAGTAACGCGGATCTGCAGCGTTCGAACTCATGCGGAAGATCTTATCGGCGGCTCGGTCGCGGCGAAACGCCGTGGCCGCGTCGTCCAAGCCCGGCGAAACGCTGTGCTACCATCGCGCCGCCATGCAACCGACGATTCCGTCTTTCCGCGACACATCCGTGTTGGTGATCGGCGACGTGATGCTTGATCGCTACTGGTACGGCGCGACCGCGCGCGTGTCGCAGGAAGCGCCGGTGCCGATCGTCGACGTCTCCTCGACCGAGGATCGGCCGGGCGGCGCGGCGAACGTCGCGATGAATCTGGCGGCACTCGGCATCGACGTCACGCTGATCGGCGCGGTCGGCGACGATGCGGCCGCCGTGACGTTGCGCGCATTGCTCGCCGAAGCAAACGTCCGTGCCGAGTTGGTGGTTGTGCCGACGTGGTCGACGATTCTCAAAGTGCGCGTCGTCAGCCGCGGACAGCAGGTGTTGCGCGCCGACTTCGAGCGCACCCTGACCGACGACGTCGAGGCGCAACTCGAGCGATTGGTGCGCGAGCACGTCGCGGCGGCCGACGTCGTGGTGATCGAGGATTACGACAAGGGCACGCTGGCGCGGCCGCAACGGCTCGTCGACATCGCGCACGCGCAGCGCAAGCGCGTCGTCGTCGATCCGAAGTTCAAACCCTTCGATGCGTACCGCGGCGCCGACGTGATCAAACCGAACTTGGTCGAGTTCGAGCGCGCCGTCGGCGGTTGGCGCGACGAGGCGGATTTCGTCGTGAAGGCGCGCGAGCTCGCGCGCCGGTGCGACTTCGGCGCCGTCGTCGTCACGCGCGGCGAACTCGGCATGGCCGTGGTCGAATGCGACGGCGGCGAGCATCGCGTCGCGGCGCGACGCGTAGCCGTGTTCGATGAGACCGGGGCGGGGGACACCGTCGCGGCCGGGATCGCGGCCGGTCTCGCGGCCGGCTTGAGCGTGCGCGACAGCGCGGCGCTGGCGAATCTCGCGGCCGGCATCGTCGTGACGAAATCGGGCACCGCGTCGGCGACAATTGCGGAATTGCGACGCGCGGCGGCCGGCGGCGGCGTCGTGCCGCGCGGTGAACTCGAATCCATCGTCGCCGACGCGCGCCGCGCCGGTGAACGGATCGTCTTCACCAACGGCTGCTTCGACATCTTGCACGCGGGTCATGTCGCGTATCTCGCTGAAGCGCGCGCGCTCGGCGATCGCTTGATCGTCGCGGTGAACGACGATGCATCGGTGACGCGTTTGAAAGGACAGGGGCGCCCGGTCAATCCGCTCGCGCAGCGCCAAGCCGTTCTCGCGGCGTTGTCGAGCGTCGACTGGGTGGTGGCGTTCGACGAAGACACGCCGGAAGCGCTGCTCGCGTCGTTGCGGCCGGACGTACTCGTCAAAGGCGGCGACTACACGGTCGATCGCGTGGTCGGTGCCGATCTCGTGCGCGGTTATGGCGGCGCGGTGAAAGTCGTCGGGCGGATCGACGGCGCGTCGACGTCGTCGGTGCTCGCGGCGCTCGCGCGCCGCGGCGACTAACGCCCGCTCGCAGAGACAGATAGCCTAGCCCGCGTCTTCCAGCGCGGCTGCGTTGGCGCGCAGATGCGCCGGATCGGTCGTTCCGACGACGATGCTGGATACGCCGGCGACGTGCTTTACGAAATGCAGCGCGGCGGCGAGACGGTCCGGGTCGGTCGCCGCGCGACCGCTGTCGAGCGCTTTCTTCACCAGCACGCCGCAATGTTGCGCGCGCGCGGCCGCGACGACGTCGAGTTCGGCGCGCGCCGACGCGCTCAGCGTCGCCATCACGACGTCGCAACGCGCCGCTGCGGCAACACCGCCGGCGACGGTTTTGTGCGACAGGCCGAACGCGCGCACGCGACCTTCGCGTTTGAGATCGGCGAGCGCGTCGAGCGTGCCGTGGCGCTCGATGATCGCCCGATCGTCGCCGTCCGAATGCACCAGCACGACGTCGAGGCGGTCGGTGCGCAAGCGTTGCAACGATCGCAACACGCTCGCACGCGTTTGTTCCGGCGAAAAGTCGAACGTCGATACGCCGCGGTCGAACGATTCGCCGACCTTCGTCGAGATGACCCAGAGCTCGCGATGACGCGCGAGCAATTCGCCCAGCCGCTCCTCGCTGCTGCCGTATGCGGGCGCAGTGTCGAGCAGGTTGATGCCGAGGTCGTGCGCGTGCGCCAACAACCGCACGAGGTCGCGCGTTGGCGGCAGCGTCGACGCGGTCGGGTAGGGCAGCCCTTCGTTGCGGCCGAATTTCACGGTGCCGAGCCCCAGCAGCGAGACCTTCAGTCCGGTGGCACCGAGTTCGCGATACTCCACGTCAATGATCCCACGGCGCCGTCGCGATCGTGACGGCGGGTGAAGGGAAACGGGTATGCGATGCGCCGCTCTGTCGAACCGTCAGCGCGGCGATGGCGCGATCGCCGAGGTCCGGCGCCAACGCGAGTTTCGTCGGCCAGCAGATCACGGCGTTGCCGACCGCGGCAACGAATGCCGTGTCCGGTCGCGCGCCGTCGGCGCGGTAAGGCTCGGCGCGATCGATGCGTACCGTTTCGAACCGTGCGGCGGCAGTGTCGATCCACGGCACGCATGCGGCGAGTTCGGCGCGCGCGCAGCGAATCTGCTCCGCGGCATCGCGCGCGACGCCGTCGTTCGCGAGCCGGCCGCCGAGGTACCACACCGTCTCGCCGGTGTTCGTCGCGTGTGTCGTGATCGTCAGGCGCGGCTCGGCTTCGCCGAGCGCGGGCATGCAGTGACCGAACAGCGGCGGCAATTGCCGATGCCGTACGATCGTCTGGTGCAGCGGCCGCCGCTGCATCGCCACGTCGCGCGCTCCGAGCGCGGACAAGAACGCCGCGTTGCCGGCGCCCGCGGCGAACACGAAGGTACCGGCGTCGATCACGACGTCGTCGAGGCGCAGTCCCACGAGCGCGCCGTGCGCATCGCGCACGAGGCTCTGCGGCACGACGTCGGCGCGCACGACGTCGACGCGTTCCGCCAGTCGCGCGAGCAGCGACGCGGTGTCGAGCACCAGTTCGTCGAGTTCGTACACGGCGCCACCGAACCGCGGATCGTCGAACGGCGCGGGGCGTTCGCCGCGTGCCAACGATCGGACCCGGCCGCTCAGGAACTTACTCGCGACCAGGGTGCCGAGGCGCCCCAACGCGGATTCGTTGGGGCTCCACAAATAGCCGCGTTCGGACAGAATGCGCACGCCGCGGAGATCCGGCGTGCCCGTGCCGGCGAGCGACGCGCGCCATCGCGCCGGCATGTCGATGAGCGCTCGCGACGCAGCGCCGAACGCGCCGTTCAAAGCATATTTCAAGCCGCCGTGGATCATGCCTTGAGAGCGGATCGTCTGACCGTCGCCGAACGCACTGCGTTCGAGCAGCAGTGTGCGATAGCCGGCGGCGCGCACGCGTTCGGCGATCCACAACCCCGCGATGCCGCCGCCGACGACTGCGACGTCGACGGCGACGCGGTTGCGCGTGATCATCGGTACCTCATACAGTGAGCGAGTATATCAAGTGGACGCGCCACGAATGCTTTGGCGGGCGCTGTACGCCGTACTCCTCCTTCTCAGTTATCCGTTCGTCGTGTTGCTGACGATTTGGCGCCCTGCGCGCAATCCGGCGTATCGCGGCGGCCGGCGCGAGCGTTTCGGTTGGGTACACGCGGCCGCGCCGCGAGACGTCATTTGGATCCACGCGGTGTCGGCCGGCGAGGTGATCGCAGCCGCACCATTGATGCGTCGTCTGATGACGTTGATGCCGAACGCGCCGATGTTGGTGACGACGATGACGCCGACCGGCGCGAACCAAGTGCGGCGTCTGCTCGGCAATCGCGTCACGCACTGCTACGCGCCTTACGACTACCCGTGGGCGCTGCGCCGTTTTCTGAAGCGCGTGCGGCCGCGCGTGCTCGTGCTGATCGAGACCGAGCTGTGGCCGAACATGGTGCGCATGAGTGCCGCGCGGCGCATTCCGGTCGTGTTGATCAATGCGCGCATGTCGGAGCGGTCGGCGAATCGATATCGGCGCATCGCGAGCCTGACGCGCTCGATGCTGAACCGCCTGACGTGGATCGCCGCGCAATATCCGGAACACGCGACCCGCTACATCGAACTCGGTGCGCGGCCCGAGATCGTCGACGTCGTCGGCAACGTGAAGTTCGACGTCGAGCTGCCGGACGATTTCGCCGAACGCGTCGCGGCATTGCGCGCCCGCTGGAAGATGACCAACCGGCCCGTATGGATCGCGGCGAGCACGCACGAGGGCGAAGACCAAGTGGTCCTCGACGCCCATCGCCGCGTGCTGGAGCGCGAACCGGACGCGCTGCTGATCCTGGTCCCGCGCCATCCCGAACGCTTCGATGCGGTGGCGAAGCTCGCGGCGAACGGTCTCGCGGTGCGGCGGATGACCGACGGCAGCGGCGGCGCGGCGCAGGTCGTGATCGGCGACACGATGGGGCAGCTGATCTATCTGTACGGCGTCGCGTTGGTCGCGTTCATCGGCGGCAGTTTGGTCGAGGCCGGCGGTCACAATCCGATCGAGCCCGCGACGGTTGGTTTACCGCTGTTGATGGGACCGTACGATTTCAACTTCGCGTCAGTGACGGCGATGTTCGAGCGCGCGGGCTGCTTGCACCGCGTGACCGACGCGACGCTGCTCGGTCAGTCGGTGTCGGCGCTCTTCGACGACGCGCCGCGGCGCGAGGCGGAAGTGAAACTCGCGCGCGAGGTCGTCAGCAGTAATGCGGGTGCGACGGATCGGATCGCGCGACGCTTGGCGCGCGAGCTCGACGAATCACTCCACGTGGCCGTTGTCGGTGATCGCGTTTAGCCGGCGTACCGGCTGTTGCGGATCGATGTAGGCGTTCAGGCGGCCGACATCGTCGGGGGCCAACGTACCGGCCGACTGTTTCAGCAACAGCAAGTCGCGGACGTAGTTGTAGCGCGAGTCGGCGTAGTCGAACTGCGACGAATACAGACGCTGTTGCGCTTGCAGCACGTCGACGATGTTCCGCGTGCCGACTTCGTAGCCCGTCTGTGTGGCTTCGAGTGCCGACTCGGCCGATTTGATCGCCTTGATGCGTGCGCGCACCCGGATGACGTCGGTGGTGACGGTGCGCAGCAAGTTGCGCGTGTCGCGGCTGACGACCCATTCGTTGTTGCGCAGCACTTCGCCCGATTGCAGCAACCGCGCGCGCGCCTCGCGCACCTTCGAGAGCGTGTAGCCGCCTTGATAGATCGGCAACTGGAATTGCAGCGCGTACGTCCGCGTGTTCGATTTGTCGCCGACGGTGCCCAAACCGCTGCCGAGGAACGACTCGACGTGGTTGACGTCTTGGTTGTAGCTGACGACACCGTCGAGGGTCGGCAGGAATGCGCCTTCCTTCGCGCGCAGATCTTTTTCGGCGGCGATCTTCGCTTGTCGCGACGCCAGCACGTTCGGATTGTTCGCGAGCGCGATCGTCACCCATTCGTCTTCGTCGACCGACGCGGGATTCACGATCGGCAGCGTCGTCGAGATCTGATCGACTTCTTGGTACGACTGACCCGTCAGCGTGTACAGCGTTTCGAATTGGATGCCTTGGTCGCGTTCGGCTTGGATGCGCAACACGACGACGTTGTCGTATGCGGCAGTCGCGTCGAGCACGTCGGTGATCGCGACGAGGCCGACGTCGAAGCGCTGTTGTACCTGTTCTTGCTGGCGCTTCACCGCCGCCTCTTCCGCGGTCGTCGATTCGAGCGCCGCTTGGCTGCGCAGCACTTCGAGATACGCCGAGATCGTGCGTACGATGAGGTTCTGTTGCGCGGCGACGTAATCCTGCGCGGCCTGCGCTTTCAGCGCTTGCGAACTCTTGTACGTGTAGTACGCCGATACGTCGATCAGCGGCTGCACCAGTTGCGCTTGCCACGTGTGGTCGTTGAATTCGTCGCCGGGAATACCGGTCAGCTGGCCGAACGTGGGACTGGCAGGATTGGTGTCGAGCGTGTTGCCGTGCGGATATTCGAGCCGGTTGTACGACGTCGTCGCATTCAAATTGACGTTCGGCAGCAGCCCCGCGCGCGCCTGCGGAACGATTTCGCCGCGCGCGGCGTAATCCTGTTTCGCAGCGCCGAGTACCGGATCGTTTTCGAGCGCCGCTTGGTAAACATCGGCGACGTTCGCGCCGAATGCGTGGGTCGCAAAGGCGCAACCGATCGCTGCAGCGGCGATCGTCGAGAAAAGGTTCCGCATGGTGTGCCCCATCAGACAGCGGCGGAGTTTAGCAGATAGTCATTCCGACGAGGCATCGTCTGATCGACACGACACAGTCGCGAATGGCGCGTCCGTGCGCACGTTCGCAGACGTGTGCGATGCCGTGTCGGGCGCGCGGCCGTCCGCTCGACATTGTGTCATGCACGGTTAGAATGACCCGCTCGTAGCGACTTTCGACGACTCGTTTCATCGTGACGACACCGCGTTATCGAATCGATCTCTCGGCGCACATTGCGGAGTGCGACGCGAACTATTTGCGTCTGATGAAGCTCGCGCCGGACCTCGATCGCAATGCCGAACGCACGCTCACGCTGGCGATCGCGGACCGCAAGGTGTCGGTGCGTATTCGCGTGCTCGAGCGTTGTCCGTACACGACTTTGGTCGAAGTGTCGCAGCATCCGTGGCTCGAAGGCCTCGCGTTCGATCTGCCGGCGCCGCGGCTGTCGGTGCGGATGTATCACGACGCGCGCTCCGCCGAAGTGGTCGAATTTCAAGCGGGCCGGCGTTTCCACGCGGTCTACGCATATCCGAACGACGAAATGCGCCAACGCGACGAGAAGGCGCAGATCAATCGTTTCCTCGCCGAGTATCTCTCGGCGTGCCTGCATCACGGCGTCGCCGAAGACGAAGCGGTGGTCGTCGGCGGTGGCTGACACCGCATCGATTTCGCTGCTGCAGATCACCGACCTGCACCTGCTGCCCGCAGCCGGCGCGCGCTTACTCGGCGTCGATACGGTGGCGAGCCTCGAGGCGGTGTTGCAGACCGCGCTCGCGGAGCGGACGCCGGATGCGCTCATCGTGACCGGCGACATCGTGCACGAATCGGATGCCGCGTCGTACGCGTGCGTGCACGCGACGATCGCACGGTACTATCGCGGACCGATGCTGTGGGTGTCGGGCAATCACGATCTCGCCGCGGTGTTGGAGCCGGCCCGGCCGGCGGTCGAGCGGCTCGATCTCGGCGATTGGTGCGTCATCGGCATCGATACGCACGTCGACGGTTCGGAAAGCGGCCGCGTCGCCGCAGCGGAACTCGAGCGCCTGCGGCGCGAACTCGCTGCCGCGCATGCGCGCTGGATGATCATCGCCGGACATCATCCGCCGTTGCCGCTCGACATGCCTTGGCTCGACCCGAGCCGCATCGCGAACGGGGCCGAGTTGCTCGCGCTGCTCGAAGCGGACGTGCGCGTTCGAGCGTATGTCTGCGGTCACGTGCATCAGGACACTGCCGTGCGGCATGGACACATCGACGTGTTGTCGACGCCGTCGACGTGCTTTCAATTCGTCGGACACGCGCCGCGATTCGCCGCGGATACGACCCCGCCGGGTTTTCGCTGGCTCGACTTGAGCAGCGACGGTACCCTTGCGACCCGCGTGGGTCGGGCGAACGATTTCGCGATCACGCTCGATCTGTCGACCTTCAAGAAAAAACCGCAGGACGCAACCGCTCGCCGATGACGGAATCGAAGTACTCAGCGCAATCCATTCAAGTTCTGTCGGGCCTCGAGCCCGTGCGTCGTCGCCCCGGCATGTACACCGACACGTCGCGGCCGAATCACCTCGTTCAGGAAGTCGTCGACAACAGCGTCGACGAAGCGCTCGCCGGCTATGCGCGCGAGATCAGCGTGTCGTTGTACGACGACGGCTCGGTCGACGTCGTCGACGACGGTCGCGGCATGCCGGTCGACATTCATCCGGAGCACAAAGTGTCCGGCGTCGAGCTGATCCTCACGCGGCTGCACTCCGGCGGAAAGTTCGACAACGAGACATACACGTTCTCCGGCGGACTGCACGGCGTGGGCGTATCGGTCGTCAACGCGCTGTCGACGTGGCTCGAAGTGGAAGTGAAGCGCGACGGCTCGGTGTATCACCAGCGTTACGAACACGGCGACGCCAAGACGAAGCTCAAGGTGATCGACAGCGTCGGCAAGCGCAACACCGGCACGCGCGTGCGGTTCCTGCCCGATCCGAAGTACTTCGACACGACGAAGATCGCGGTCGATCGGCTGCGCCATCTGCTGCGCGCGAAGGCGGTGCTGTGTCCCGGTTTGCGCGTCAGCCTCACGGTGCACAAAGGCGACAAGGCCGAAACGGAAGAATGGGTGTACGACGACGGGTTGGCCGGCTATCTGCTGCAGGAGCTCGGCGCCGCCGAGATGATTCCGTCCCAACCGTTCGTCTATGGTGCGAAGGGCAACAGCGAAGCGGTCGATTGGGCGCTGGCGTGGATCTCGGACGGCGGCGAACTGGTCACCGAGAGTTACGTCAATTTGATTCCGACACCGCTCGGCGGTACGCACGTGAACGGCTTGCGCAGCGGTCTCGCCGACGCGATGAAGGAGTTCTGCGAATTTCGCGATCTGTTGCCGCGCGGCTTGAAGCTGACCGGCGACGATTTGTGGGATCAA
>DASRZO010000304.1:0-7653 GCA_035686405.1 Pseudomonadales bacterium
GCACGGCGTGAAAGGCGCGGCGCTTACCGACGTAGACCCGACGCGCATCTCGTCGCGCGAGATCGAGCACGTCCTTCGACACCAGGTTGTCGTAGAAGACGACGTCGGCGCGTTCGAGACATTGCAGCGCCTTCAGCGTCAGCAGCGCCGGATCGCCGGGCCCCGCTCCGACCAGCGATACAAACCCGGTCGAGCCTGCGTTCCAATGCGCGAGACGCTCTGCGATGTAGGTATCGGCGCGCGCCGCGTCGCCCTCGTAGATCGGCCTCGCCGACGGATCGTCGAGAATCGCATCCCAGAAGCGCCGGCGCGATCCGACGTCGTCGATACGGTCTCCGACGCGGGTCCGCCAACGGCCCAACACGGCCGCGGCGGTCGCGTACCCGGTCGGCAGACGCGCCTCGATCCAGGTCCGCACGCGCCGTGCCAACGTCGGCGAACGACCGCCGGTCGAGACGGCGACGATGACCGGATCGCGATCGATGATCGACGGGAAGATCGCGGTCGAAAGCGCCCCTTCGTCTACCGTGTTGATCAAGACGCCGTTGCGTATGGCCGCAGCATGAACGTCGCGATTGACCGCTTCGTCGTCGGTCGCAGCGACGACCAGCATCGCACCGACTACGTCGTTGGGTTCAAAGCGACGTTCGACCAGCTCGACATCGCCGACGCACAACGTCCGCACCTCGTCGATCGCGGTCGGGGCGATCACTGTTACGCGAGCGCCGGCACTCAACAGCGTCGTCAAACGGCGATGAGCGACCTCACCGCCGCCGACCAGCACGCAACGCGCACCGGCGACGCGAACGAAGAGCGGGAGGTAGTCCATCGCATCAGTCGCGCAGGTCCAGCGTCGTAACGCCGCCCATGTACGGACGCAGTGCATCGGGCACGTGCACGCGCCCTTCACCGTCTTGGTAGTTCTCCATCACCGCGACGAGCGTCCGGCCGACTGCGAGACCGGAGCCGTTGAGCGTATGGACGTACTCCGGCTTACGCGTTTGCGGGTGACGATAGCGCGCCTGCATCCGTCGCGCTTGGAAGTCGAGGTAGTTGCTGCACGAGGAGATCTCGCGATAACGCTGTTGCCCGGGCAACCACACCTCGAGATCGATCGTCTTCGCCGCGGCGAAGCCGATGTCGCCCGCGCACAGCACCACCGCGCGATATGGCAGTTCCAAACGTCGCAACACGGCTTCGGCGTGCGAGGTCAGTTCGTCGTGCGCCTGCCAACTGAGCTCGGGGGCGACGATCTGCACGATCTCGACCTTCTCGAACTGATGCTGGCGAATGATGCCGCGCGTGTCCTTGCCGTAGCTGCCGGCTTCGCTGCGAAAACACGGCGTATGGCAGACGTAGCGGATCGGCAGCTCGTCGGCACCGATGATCTGATCGCGGAGTAGGTTCGTCACCGGCACTTCCGCGGTCGGAATCAAATACAGGCCGGAGTCGCCCGCGATGCGAAATTGATCTTCGGCAAACTTCGGCAGTTGCCCCGTGCCGATCAATGCGTCGGTGTTCACCAGATACGGCACGTACACTTCGGTGTAACCGTGTTCGGTCGTATGCAGGTCGAGCATCAATTGCGTCAGCGCGCGTTGCAATTTCGCGAGGCCGCCGCGCATGACGGCGAATCGCGCGCCGCTGATGCGCGACGCCGCTTCGAAATCGAGCGCGCCGCCGGCGCCGAGATCGACATGGTCCTTCGGCGGAAAGTTGAACTGACCCGGCTCACGCCATTTATGCAGCTCGACGTTGGACGCCTCGTCGGCGCCGTCGGGCACGCTCGCGTCGGGAATGTTCGGAATTGCGAGGAACACTTCGTTGATCTCGCGCTGAACGATCTCGAACGCCGCTTTCGCCTTGTCGAGACGGTCGCCGAGACTTGCGACTTCCGCCAACAACGGCGCGATGTCGGCGCCGCTCGCTTTCGCGCGACCGATCGACTTCGACTTCGTGTTGCGTTCGTTCTGCAGCTGCTCGGTTTCCGTCTGCAGCGATTTCCGCCGGCCCTCGATTTCGAGGAAACGTTCGACGTCGAAGCGAAAGCCGCGCCGCGCGAGCAGCGTGCGAATCGCTTCCGGATCTTGGCGAATCAGTTTGGGATCGAGCATCGGCGCACTCGTCGTACCGCGGTCGGTCGGCCTACATCGTTGGGCGCGACATACTAGGTGAGCGTCCGCCGGCGCTCAATCGTCCCTTCATCCACCGCCTGATAGCCACGATTTCGCAAATGCGATCGTCCCGACGCCGAACAGCGTGAGAACGATCGAACCGAACAAGTTCGCCGCGATCACGGCGCCGGCCCACACGTATTCGCCGCGTAGCAGCAACGAACTGACTTCGCCCGAGAACGTCGAGAACGTCGTGAGGCCGCCGAGGAACCCCGTCGTCACGAACAAGCGCGCTTCGGGTGACAAGGCCTGGAAGTGATCGATGTAGCCGAGGACGAGGCCGATCAGGTATCCGCCGACCAGATTTGCGCTGAGCGTACCGAGCGGCAACATCGGCACGATCGGGTTCAACACGAGACTCAGCCCCCATCGCAGCCACGCTCCGAGCGCCGCGCCGGCACCGACGCTGATCAATCCGTAAAACACCGCGTCTCCTCGTCGATTCTTGGTGAGAGTGTCGCGCTCACTCGTCGCCGCGCTTCTTCGTCTGTGCGCGCAATCGCGTCAAGTGTTCGAGAATCCGTTGTTCGAAGCCGCGCGGTGACGGTTCGTAATAGACCGCCGGCTGCTTTTCGTCCGGAAAATACGTCTCGCCCGCCGCGTATGCGTCCGTTTCGTCGTGCGCGTAGCGATAGCCGGAGCCATAGCCGAGTTCCTTCATCAGCCGCGTCGGCGCGTTGCGAAAGCGCAGCGGTACATCGTACGACTGTCCGTCGGCGACGTCGGCCCGTGCAGCGGAAAACGCCGCGTAGACGGCGTTGCTCTTCGGCACGCACGCGAGATAGAGCACCGCTTGGGCAAGCGCCAGCTCGCCTTCAGGCGACCCGAGTCGGTGATACGTGTCCCATGCAGCCAACGCGATCTGCAGCCCGCGCGGATCGGCGTTGCCAATGTCTTCGGTCGCCATGCGCACGACGCGACGCGCGATATAGAGCGGATCGCAACCGCCGTCGAGCATTCGACATAGCCAGTACAGCGCGGCGTCGGGTGCCGTACCGCGCACCGCTTTGTGCAGCGCCGAGATCTGGTCGTAGAAGACATCGCCTTGCTTGTCGAATCGACGCTGGCGCGCGCCGACGACCTCGGCGACGCTGTCGGCGCCGATGCGTTTGTCGTCGCCGACCAATTGCGCCGCGATCTCGAGAACGTTCAGCAGCCGGCGCGCATCACCGTCGGCGCTGTCGCGCAACAGCACCCGCGCGTCGGCATCGATCGTTACACCCGCAAGCTCGAGGCCGCGCTCACGATCCGCGAGAGCACGATCGATGACTCGATCGAGATCGGCGTCTTCGAGGCGCTTCAAAACGTACACGCGAACGCGTGACAGTAGCGCGCCGATCACCTCGAACGACGGGTTCTCCGTCGTCGCACCGATGAAGACGACCGTACCCGCTTCGACGTGCGGCAAGAACGCGTCCTGCTGTGCTTTGTTGAAGCGGTGGACTTCGTCGACGAAAAGCACGGTATTGCGCCCGTACTTACGCATCTGATCGGCGCGATCGATTGCGCTGCGGATGTCTTTTACACCGGATAGAACCGCAGACAGACTGATCCACTCGGCGCCCGCGCGATCGGCCAGCAGCTTGGCGAGAGTCGTCTTGCCGGTGCCGGGCGGACCCCACAGCACCATCGAATGAACGTGCCCTCGAGCCGCCAACTCGGCGAGGGGCCTGCCCGGACCCAGCAAGTGAGTCTGCCCAACAAACTCGTCGAGGCGCGTCGGCCGCATGCGCGCGGCCAGCGGCTCGCTAAGCGGGCTTCGGTCCGACATCGCCGATCAGATCAGCGTCCGGAGGAACGGCAAATTGGAATTCGTCGGGCGCGAGCGGTCCGTTGATCTCCAGGTTGCGGAACGACACGTCGGTGATCTGACCCAACGAATCGACGATTTCGATGTTCGCCAGGCGCTTTGCATCGAACGTCATTCGAATTTCGGTGTACACGGCGTCCGCGTTCTTCGGCGCAAGAGTGAATCGCTGGCCGCCGTCGGCATCTTCGCGCGTGACGTCGAATTGCGCTGCGATCTGATCCGCTGTTCCGAGCAGCACCAACGCCGGTGTTCCGGCAAGGGCTTGATCGAGGGGTTTCACCTGCACTTGGCGCAGGTCCGGGTCGTACACGTAGAGTTTGTCGCCAACGGTGACGATCGTCTGCGGATACGGCGTCAGCGAGACCCATTTGAACTGCTGCGGTCGCGCGATGCGCAGATAGCCATCCGACGACTGCACGAGTTCGCGACGTGTACCCACGACCGTCTGTGTAAACTCCGCCTTCAAGCGTTGGATCGGAGTCAGCAGCGCAGCCAACTCACCCGCCGCAGTCGCCGATTCGGCCGATGCCGTGCAGGCTGCGAGCAGCAGCGCCGCGCAGATACCGCGGCGCACCGCGCGGCCGACATCAATCACGACTCGGTACCAAGATCTCGCGCGATCCGTTGCTGTTCATGCTGCTGACGACGCCGGCGGCCTCCATCGCCTCGACCAGTCGCGCCGCGCGGTTGTACCCGATCCGCAATTTGCGTTGCACGGCCGAAATCGACGCGCGCCGCGTTTCGAGCACGAACGCCACTGCCTCGTCGTACAGGTTGTCTTCCTGCTCGGCGGAACCGCTACCGTCGCCGGAACCTTCGCCGCTGACGTCGCCAAAGTCGCCGCTGCCTTCCATCAAGAGGTCGGCCAAATACTCGGGTTCGCCGCGTGTTTTCAGATCCGCAACGATGCGATGCACCTCTTCGTCCGATACGAACGCACCGTGCACGCGTGTCGGCAGCGCGGTACCGGGCGGCAAGTACAACATGTCGCCGTGGCCGAGCAGTTGCTCCGCGCCGCCTTGGTCCATGATCGTGCGCGAATCGATCTTCGAGGACACCTGAAAGCCGATTCGGGCCGGAATGTTCGCCTTGATGAGTCCGGTGATGACGTCTACCGACGGACGCTGCGTCGCGAGGACCAAATGGATGCCGGCCGCGCGCGCCTTCTGCGCGATCCGCGCGATCAACTGCTCTACTTTCTTGCCGACGATCATCATCATGTCGGCGAACTCGTCGATCACAACCACGATGTACGGCAAGTGCGTCAGATTCGGCGCCTCGATACCCGACTCCGTCGGCCACAGCGGATCTTTGACGTCGCCGCCCTCGATGCGGCGGTTGTAGCCGGCGAGATTCCGCACGCCGAGCGCCGACATCAACCGATAGCGCCGGTCCATCTCGGCGACACACCAGCGCAATGCTTGCGCCGCCTCTTTCATGTCGGTCACTACCGGCGTCAGCAGGTGCGGGATACCTTCGTAGACGGACAACTCCAGCATCTTCGGATCGACGAGGATCAAGCGAACCTGCTCGGGCGTCGCCTTGTACAAGATGCTGAGCAGCATGGCGTTGATACCGACCGACTTACCGGAACCGGTCGTGCCGGCGACCAGTAAGTGCGGCATCTTCGTGACGTCGGCGACCACCGGCTCGCCGGCGATGTCTTTGCCGAGCGCCAGCGTGACCGGCGACTTCGAGGCTTGGTACACCTCCGACATGATCAACTCTTTCAGCCGCACGACGCTGCGCTGTTCGTTCGGGATCTCGATGCCGACCACCGACTTGCCCGGGATCACTTCGACGATCCGCACGCTCACGACCGCCAGTGAACGCGCGAGGTCCTTGACCAACCCGCTGATGCGGCTGACCTTGAGGCCGGGCGCCGGTTGGATTTCGAAGCGAGTCACGACGGGTCCCGGCAGCACCGACACCACTTCCGCGTCGATACCGAAATCCTTCAGCTTGAGCTCGAGCAGGCGCGACATACCTTCGAGCGATTCGCCCGAGAATTCGGCCGCCGGCGCCTCGGCAGCGTCGTCTAGCAGCGAGAAGTCCGGTAGCTCGGCCGAACTATTGATTTCGAACAGCGGTTGCTGGCGGGGCTTCACCGACGCGCGCGGCACCGGTGCTTTGACTTCGAGGAGCCGGCGATCGACCTTCTCGTTTTCGTCCGTCGCCGCGGGCGCGCGTTCCGCGCGTTGTCGCTGATTCGACTCCAACTTCGCTTCGCGCTTACGAGTGGCCGCGCGGGCGCGGTCGACTCGCGCGCGCCGCTCGTCCAGGCGGTCGCGCAAACGATCGGCGAACGCCATCAACGTGTTCGCAAGTCGATGAATCGTGCGTCCTGTACGTTCGGCCACCTGGATCCACGAAAATCCGACCGCCGTTTGCGCGCCGATCAGTAAACCGACCAGCGCCAGCAACGTCAGTCCCACCCAATTGAGCACCGGCAAACCGACGTGCACCAACCAGCTGCCGACCATACCGCCCGGGCCCGCGGGCAGACCGAGCGACGAGGCGATGTGCAGGCGCGCCAGCACCGCACCGCAGAGAATCCCGATCAGCCATCCGGCGGCGCGCAGCGACGTCACGGGCCATTCCCAAGCCACGAGCTTCAACGTACGCAGACCGCCGACCACCAGCGCGACGGGAATTGCGTATGCCATGATGCCGAAGAGCGACAGCATCACGTCGGCGATCCAGGCGCCGCTTCGCCCAACCCAGTTGCTCACCGCGAGGCCGGTGCCGCTCAGGGTCCAGGCCGGATCGCTCGGCGAATACGACACCAGCGCCAACAGCGTATACAGCGCCAGCGCCAACAAGCCGATCAAACCAACTTCCTTGAGGGGCGCGCCCGACGAGATCGATCGAACAGTACTCACGTTGGCTACCGATGTGACGAAGGGCGGAGTGTACATCCAACGAAAAAAGGGTACAAATTTCTCATTTATTTCAGAATCTTACTCCCACTTCTTTAGGGTTCGGTCACTGTCCCGTTGGCGCGTTGAATCGTTCGCGTATCATAGGCGCCTTTTCGAGCAGGCCCCCGCGAATGCGACCCGACAAGAAGATCATCACCGACGAAGTCTGGGACGACGACCGCGTCCGCAGCTTTCTGACTCCGCATGCGCCGCAAGGCGACGACGACGTCGACTTCACGTTGCTGGTGAACGCGTACCGCGGCATGCGCATCGATGACTTCGTGCGGTTCCTCCGCTTTTTCCGCGAAGGGCAACATTGCCTCGATGCTGAGAACGAGATCGGCCAGACGTTCGTGGAATTCATCGCTCGGCATCGCCACGGGCGACCCTTCGTCGACGCGATGATCGCCGCCGGAGCGCGGGCCGCGCGGAGCGAGGCGCGATGAAAGGCACCGTGCAGCACCACCGACTGATCGTCCTCGGCTCCGGTCCTGCCGGATACACGGCCGCGCTATACGCCGCGCGCGCGAACCTCGCACCGTTGATGATCACCGGGGTCGAAGTCGGCGGCCAACTGACCACCACGACCGACGTCGACAACTGGCCCGGCGACGCGATGGGCGTGCAAGGGCCGGAGCTGATGGATCGGATGCGCCAACACGTCGAGCGATTCCAGGTCGCGATGGCACGCGACCACATTCACACGGTGCGGCTCGGCGCGCGCCCCTTCGAGCTCGTCGGCGATTCG
>DASRZO010000305.1:0-2420 GCA_035686405.1 Pseudomonadales bacterium
GCGATCAAGCTCGAAGAGATCGACACCGAGCCGTACAACTTCGCTGCGCGCGGCAAGCCGACGCAAGCGTCGTCGAAAGAGACGCGCAACATGGTCGCCGGCGTCGTCGGACGGCCCGGCGCGGAGTCTCTCCGCTAGTACGGCGTCGAGCGCGCCGTTCCCGAGCGGTGCTCAGGCCGGCCGCGGCACGTGCGCGAACGTCTGCTCGACGATCTCGCGCTCCTTCGCATCGGCGATCGCCGCGATCGCACGCACCGCCTCGTCGTACGACCGCCGGTGCGACTCGCGCTCGCCGGCGGCGTACGCGGCGTGCGCATGAATCGCATGCGTGAACGCGAGCTCCCAATCCGGCGTCGGCCGCCCTAGGAAGTAATCTCGCATCCGGTTCGCATAGCCGAGTGCGGTCCGCCCGAGCCCGCGCAACGCGTGCACTTCGGCGAGCAGCATCGTCGCCCGCATGTGGTTCAGTTCGTTGCCGGCGACATGCCAATGAAACGCCGCGGCGTGCGCGACGTTCAGCATTTCGTCGTCGGCTTCGGCGTTGCGCGCCGCGGTCGACAGGTCCCACGCGCGGTTGTTGCAGTCGATCGCGAAGTAGCGGTGCCACGCCGCGACATCGGCCGTCTCCGGAACGTGCGGCATACCTGATTCCTCGGACGCGCCGCTAACCGACGACGACGCGATTGCGCAACACGCCGATCGGCTTGACCTCGACTTCGATCACGTCGCCCGCCTTCATGAAGACCGGCGGGTTGCGCGCTACCCCGACGCCGCCCGGCGTACCGGTCACGATCACGTCGCCCGGCACCAGTTCGATGAAGGTCGAGCAGTACGCGATGATCTCGGCGAACCCGAAAATCAGCAGCGATGCCGTCGCGTTTTGCATCACTTCGCCGTTGAGCCGCGTCGTCAACTCCATCGCCCCGAGATCGCCGCATTCGTCCGGCGTCATCAGCCACGGCCCGAAGCCGCCGGTGCCGGCGAAGTTCTTGCCGGGCGTGAACTGCGTCGTGTGGCGCTGGAAGTCGCGCACGCTGCCGTCGTTGTAGCAACTGAAGCCGGCGACGTAGTCGAGCGCGTTCGCCTTCGCGACGCGCCGCGCGCGCCGTCCGATCACGAGCGCGATCTCGCCTTCGAAATCGAGGCGGTCCGATTCGACCGGCCGAATCATCGGCTGCTCGTGGCCGATCTGTGCTCCGGCAAAACGCACGAAGATCGTCGGATGACTGGTCGGATCGCGCCCCGTCTCTTCCTGGTGCGCCTTGTAGTTGATCCCGACGCACAGAATCTTGTCGGGGTTCGTGATCACCGGCAGGTAGTGCACGTCGGCGAGTTTGTGATCCGGCTTGCGCTTCGCCGCCTCGGCGCCGGCTTTCGCAAGATCACCGGTCGCCAACAGGTCCTTCAAGGTGCGCTCGTCGGGCCGTGTCGCGCCGACATCGACAATGCCGTCGCCGACGACGATGCCGTACGATGCGCGACCGTTTTTCTCGAACGAAATCCAACGCACGATGCGATCCTCAGTTGAACATGATGACGCTGCGGGCGACCTCGCCGGTCGCCATCGCCTTGAACGCGTCGTTGATATCGCCGAGCTTGATGCGCCGCGAAATCATGTCGTCGAGATGCAGCTTGCCCTGCAGGTAGAAATCGACGAAGCGCGGCATGTCGACACGGAATCGGTTCGAACCCATGAACGAGCCTTGCAGCTTCTTCTCGGTCAGCAGATCCGGACCGTGCACCTCGACCATCTGGCCCGGCGGAATCATGCCGATCACGGTCGCGGTACCGCCGCGGCGGAGCATGCGGAACGCCTGCTCGGCGGTCGCCTTCAAGCCGATCGCTTCGAACGTGTAGTGCGCGCCGCCATCGGTGAGTTCGCGCACCGCTTCGACCGGATCGGTCTGTTTCGCGTTGACGACGTCTGTCGCGCCGAATTTCAGCGCGAGGTCGAGTTTCGACGGCACCGTATCGACCGCGATGATGCGGCCCGCGCCGGCGATTGCCGCACCGTTGATGCACGACAGGCCGATGCCGCCGCAGCCGATGACGACCACCGTCGCGCCCGGCTCGACTTTCGCCGTGTGTATGACCGCACCGACGCCGGTCGTGACGCCGCAGCCGATCAGCGCTGCGCGATCGAGCGGCATTTCAGGCCGAATCTTCACGACCGAGTGTTCGTGCACGAGCATTTGTTCGGCGAACGAACTCAGGTTCGCGAATTGGTTGAGCTTGACGCCGGCCTTCGATAGGCGCGGCTCTTCGTCGGAGTGGCGGCGCAGCGCCGGCTCCTGACACAGCGACATGTGACCGGTCAGACAGTACTCGCACGTGCCGCAAAACACCGACAGACACGTGATCACGTGATCGCCCGGCTTGACGTAGCTCACTTCGGAGCCGACTTGCTCGACGACCCCGGC
>DASRZO010000306.1:0-4032 GCA_035686405.1 Pseudomonadales bacterium
CGATCCGGCTCGGCCGCGAGGTTGCGCAGTTCGTCGGCATCGTCGACGAGGTCGTAGATCTCGACGTCGCCGCTCGAATAGCGCGAGTAGCGATAGCGGTCGGTGATCAGCGTGCGGCTGCGTAGCGGCAGCGGGCTGCCGTACAGCGCGAGCGGAAAGTCCTCTTCGACGAGCGCGCTGTCGCGCACCGTCGCCGCCGGATCGTCGAGCAGCGGCACCAGACTCGTGCCCTGCATGTCGGCGAACGGCGTGACGCCGCCGAAGTCGAGAAACGTCTGCGCGAGGTCGAGCGAACTCGCGAGCGCCGCGGTGCGCACCGGCGCGCTGCCGGGCCGCGCGATCACGAGCGGCACGCGCAAGCAGCCCTGATAGTGCATCGTCGCCTTCAGCATCAGCCCGTGGTCGCCGAACATGTCGCCGTGGTCGCTGGTGAAGACCACCACGGTGTCGTTGGCGAGGTCGAGCCGTTCGAGCGCGGCGAGCACCTGGCCGATGCCGCCGTCCAGCATCTCGATCAAGCCGAACTCGGCCGCCATCGCGTGCCGCACTTGCTCGCGCGTCGGTCCGAACATCTGCACGGCGTTGCGCGACGGGCCGAGGCTGCGAATGAGCCGCAGGTGGGCGGCCGCGTGCGTCAGCGGATCGTCGAACGTCCTCGGCACCGGCATGTCGTCGGCGCGATACGCGTCCCACCATTTGCCGGGCGCCGCGAACGGATGGTGTGGGTCGGGGAATGAACACTGCAGAAAGAACGGCGTGGCGCGCCCGCCGTCGCGCGCGTACGCGTCGAGCCACGCGACCGTCCGCTCGGTGACGAACGTCGTCGAATGAAAGGCCTCCGGGAGTTCCGGCTGATACACCTGCCACCAATCCGCGTACCGGTGTCGCGCGGGCGAGCCCGGACCCCAGTCGCCGCGCAGCAGCGCCGGATCGGCGCCGCGTTCGAGCGCCCAGCGGTAGTGGTGGCCGGCGACGGCGTCGGCGTGGCCGATCGCGAACTCGACGTGCTGGAAACCGTAGAAGTCGCCGATCTCCGGCGTGCCGTTCAGATAGCGCTCGGCGTTTTCGAGTTCGTCCCAACCGTCGGGGTAGGGGGCGCTGTATGTCGGCGCCTGACGCTGCTGCCGCACGACGTTGCGGCTCAGTCCGTGCTGGATGTGCGACTTGCCGATCAGCGCGGTGCGGTAGCCGGCGCCGGCGAGTTCACGCGCGACGGTGTTGGTATTCGGCGCGAGCGAGCGGTCGTTGAAGATCACGCCGTGCGCCGACGGCATGCGCCCGGTCAGCATCGAACAGCGGTTCGGCATGCAGATCGGATTCGCGACCCACGCGCGATCGAATACCGTCGCGCGTGCGGCGAGGGCATCCAGGTGCGGCGTGCGCACGATCGAATTGCCGCCGAAGCCGACGTGATCGGCGCGCAGTTGGTCGGCGATGATCCACAGGATGTTCGGGCGGGCGCGTGCTGCCGACGGCTCCGTCATGGCGCGGACTGCTCGGCGATGCGGAACTGCGCCATCTGCGTGTCGTCGGCGCCGAGATCCGTGTAGTTGTCGTCGACGCGCGCTTGGATGAACGCGCGCCAGGCGACGGGACGGTAGTGCGGACCGTGCGCGCACAGTTCGGGCAACGGCTCGATGATCGCGTCGCGAGCGGGGTTGCCGAAATACGGAATGCTGAAGCGCCGCCGCCGCGTCATCGGCACCACGCGGTGCACGGCGGCGCGCCAGCGGTCGTTCGTCCACGACTGCATGCAGTCGCCGAGATTCACGACGATTGTGCCGGGCTGCGGCGGCACGTCGATCCACTCGCCGTTGCGGGATTGAGTCTGTAGGCCGCCGGTGTCGTCCTGCAGCAGGAGCGTCAGCACGCCGGGGTCGGTGTGATAGCCGAGCGCGGTGTCGCCCAACGGCGGCAGTGAGGCGCGCTCGGCGGCGGGTACCGGATCGAACGTCGGATAGTGGTTGAGTCGGACGGTGCTCGTGTGCCGGCTATGCGCCATGATCGTGCGTCCCGCGGGCGTGAGCCCGAGCGTCGCGTGCAGCAGTCCGAGCGAGCGCGCCGCGAGATCGGCGAACGCGTCGAAGAACTCGGCCATCGTCGGTCGAAATTCGGGCAGGTCATTCGGCCAGCGGTTCTTCGCGTCGATGCGCGCCACCTGCGGGTCGGCGAAGTCGAACACTTCCTTGGTGTCACGCCGTCGCTTCGTGAGCTCGCGGTCGTAGTAGCCGAGCGCATTGTGTTCGTCGCGCGCGATCGCGACGCGCACGGCACGGTCGGCATCGAAGAAGCGCGTCGTCTCGCGCCACGTGCGGGCGATCACCTCCTCGAGGCCGTGGCCCGCCAGCAAGAAGAAGCCGTGGTCGGCGCACGCGGCGTCGAGTGCGGCGAGCGAGTGGGCGTCCGGCCGGCGCATGTCGACGGTCGGGACGCGTGCGTTTGTAGAATCGTTCATGGCTCTTCGCTGCGCGTTTGTGCGTCAGAGTCGGCCGAGCACCGCGCCGTCCGGCTGGCCTTGCCACAGCCGTCGCTCCGCCGCGAGCACGGTTTTCGATACGCTGGCCGGCACGTCGAAGATCGCGATGGTGGGCCGCTGCGGATCGTACGTCTCCCAACCGTCCAACCCGGCCGCGCGCGGCGTACCGGTCTTCGCGAACGACAGCCACGCCTCTTGTACCGTGCGCGCGAGCGCGTCGGCCGACGGACCTTCGCCGCAGAACTGCGCGGTGCCCGCGTCGTGGGCGTGCGTCGCGAACACGAACGCGATGTCGATCGCGTGGCACGACTTCAGTTTTCCGTTCAGCAGCGGCGAGCGCCACGTGAATTCGTATTGGTGCACGTTCTGTTTGCGCGCGGCGAGCGCGTCGGCGAGCCGTTGCCCCGGTAGGCGGAACACGCGATCGGTCTCGATCGCCGCGAACACGGAGATCGGATCGTGCGGTTCGCCGCGCGAGGCGAGGAGTTGCTCGTAGCCGTCGATCAACGCGTCCGCCGACGAGCCGACTCGGCCGCTGACGCGCGCCTTCAGATGGCTGTCGTCGAGCGTCGCCGCGGCCGGATCCATCGCGGTGAAGAGCAGCCATTCGTTCGCGGCGGCGCCGACCAGCACGTCGACGCCGTCGGCCGAGCCGGCCTTGACCGCATCGATCGGCAGCTGCGCCAGCAAATCGCCGTCGACGACCGGTTGATGCACCATGCCGACGCCGGTCAGCCGATACATCGCTGCCGCCATCGTCAGCGCTTCGGGGTCCATCGTCTGCAGCGACGCGATGTCGCTCGGCTTCAGCTTCAAGTGCTTCGCCAACCCTTCGGCGAGTTGCGACGCTTGCGCCGCCGGAATTCCGGTCGAACACGCGCCGCTCTGCGGAATCGCGCGCTTGAAGAGACCCTTCGCGCGCGGCGCGCCGAGCAGCGCGCCGACGCTCATGCCGCCGGCGGATTCGCCGAAGATCGTCACGTTCGCCGGATCGCCGCCGAAGCGTTCGATGTTGTCGCGCACCCATTCGAGCGCGAGCAGTTGATCGAGCAACCCTTCGTTACCGGTCGCCGGGATGCGCCCCTCGGTGATGTCGGTGAGGCGCAGGAAGCCGAGCGGGCCGAGCCGGTAGTTGATCGTCACGACGACCGCGTCGCCGCGCGTCGCGAGCGCAGTGCCGTCGTAGATCGGCTGCGCGGAGCTGCCGATCGCGAACGCGCCGCCGTGAATCCACACCAGCACCGGGCGGCCGCGGCCGTCGGCCTTCGGCGTCCACACGTTCAACGTCAGACAGTCTTCGTCGCACGGCACGTTGACCGACATCATTCCGGAGAGCGGCGTGCCGGCGATGCGCGGCGGCTGCCAGCTCTGCGCGCCGTACGCTTTCGCCGCATGGACGCCGGTCCATGACTTCGCCGGTTGCGGCGCGCGCCAGCGCAATGCGCCGACCGGCGGCTGCGCGAACGGAATGCCCTTGAAGACGAGCAAGCCGTTCGCCTCTTCGCCTTCGACCTTGCCTTGCCGCGTTTCGACGATCGCCATCGTGTCTCTCCCGT
>DASRZO010000307.1:0-3157 GCA_035686405.1 Pseudomonadales bacterium
CGACGCGCGCGCCGAAGGCGAACGCCAAAAGGAAGCCGCGCGCGCTGAGATCGATCAAGACGTCAACCGCGCTAAGGAAAAGTTGCGCGGCCAAGTGGCGGCGTTGGCGCTGACCGGCGCCGAGAAGATCCTCCAGTCGTCCATCGACCGGGCGCGCCATACCGAATTGCTCGACAAGCTCGTCGCGGAACTGTGATCGACCGACATGGCTGAAATCGCAACTATCGCTCGTCCCTACGCGAACGCGGTTTTCGAACTCGCGAAAGAGCGGCGCGCCATCGATGCATGGTCGCAGCAGTTGCAGCTGGCTGCCGCGGTTGCCGCGCAACCGGAAATTCTCGAGATCATCGAGTCGCCGGCCGTGACGAGCGTCGACAAATCGAACACGTTGGCACGCGTGTGCGGGGACGACCTGAGCCGCGAAGGAAAACAATTCCTGCAAGTTTTGGCGCGCAACAAACGTCTGCATTTGATCGGCGAAATCAGCGCGCAGTTCGAAGCGCTGCGTGCGCAAGAAGAAGCATCGCTCGACGTCGAGGTGGTCAGCGCCTTCGCGCTTTCCGACGCGGAGCAACAACGCCTTGTCGCCGCGCTCGGGCGGCGCTTCAGCCGCGAGATTCAACTCAGCGCGCGTGTCGACGAATCGCTGATCGGCGGCGCGATCATCCGAGCGGGCGACACGGTGATCGACGGCTCGGTCAGAGGCAAATTGGACAAACTGGCGGAAACGCTGCAACGAGCGTGACGTCTCGGCGCCGACACGGCGTCGCAAACGAATCGAGTGTGAGGACACGACATGCAACAACTGAATCCCTCTGAGATCAGCGACATCATCCGCTCGCGGATCGAGAGTCTCGATCTCAAGTCGGAAGCGCAGAACGAAGGCACGATCGTCAGCGTTTCTGACGGCATCATTCGCATTCACGGTCTCGCCGACGCGCAATACGGCGAGATGATCGAGTTCCAAGGCGGCGTGTACGGCATGGTGCTGAACCTCGAGCGCGACTCGGTCGGCGTCGTCGTGCTCGGCGAATACGAGGACCTGCGCGAAGGTCAGAAGGCGCGCTGCACGGGCCGCATTCTCGAAGTGCCGATCGGCCGCGAGTTGCTCGGCCGCGTCGTCGATGCGCTCGGCAATCCGATCGACGGCAAAGGACCGCTGAAGACGACGCAAACGTCGCCGATCGAAAAGGTCGCACCGGGCGTCATCGCGCGTCAGTCAGTGACGCAGCCGGTGCAGATCGGTTTGAAATCGATCGACGCGATGGTGCCGATCGGTCGCGGTCAGCGCGAATTGATCATCGGCGATCGCCAGATCGGTAAGACCGCGATCGCGATCGACGCGATCATCAACCAGCGCGACTCAGGCATCAAATGCATCTATGTCGCCATCGGTCAGAAGATGTCGACGATCGCGAACATCGTACGCACGCTCGAAGAGCACGGCGCGATGAGCAACACGATCGTCGTTGCGGCGAGCGCGTCCGATCCTGCGCCGATGCAGTACATCTCGCCGTATTCGGGTTGCACGATGGGCGAGTTCTTCCGCGACAACGGCGAAGACGCGCTGATCATTTACGACGACCTGACGAAGCAAGCTTGGGCCTATCGGCAGATTTCGTTGTTGCTGCGCCGTCCGCCGGGGCGCGAAGCTTATCCGGGCGACGTTTTCTATCTGCACTCGCGTTTGCTCGAGCGCGCGTCGCGGGTCAACGCGGAATACGTCGAACAGATCACCAACGGCCGCGTGAAGGGGAAGACCGGTTCGCTGACGGCGTTGCCGATCATCGAAACGCAGGCGGGAGACGTGTCGGCATTCGTACCCACGAACGTCATCTCGATTACGGACGGTCAGATTTTCTTGGAATCCGACTTGTTCAACTCCGGTGTGCGCCCCGCGATGAGCCCCGGTATTTCGGTATCGCGCGTCGGCGGTTCCGCGCAGGTGCCGTTCATGCGCAAGATTTCCGGCGGCATCAAACTCGCGCTGGCGCAGTACCGCGAGCTCGCGGCGTTCTCGCAGTTCGCATCGGACCTCGACGACGCGACGCGCAGGCAGCTCGAGCACGGCCAGCGCGTCACCGAGCTGATGAAACAAAAGCAATACGCGCCGATGACTGTCGCCGAGATGGGCGTGGCGCTCTTCGCGGCGAACGAGGGCTTCCTGCGTGACGTCGACGTGAGCAAAGTGCTCGCGTTCGAAGCGGCGCTGCTGTCGTACATGAAGTCGGAACACGCCGAGTTCATGGCGGAGATCACGAAGACGGGCGCGTACAACGACGACATCGTGAAGACCATGCGCGCGGCGATCGAGAAATTCAAAGCGACTCAGACGTTCTGACGGAGAGCCGAGGCAATGGCCGCCGGAAAAGAAGTCCGCAAAAAGATCAAAGCGACGAAGAACACGCAGAAGATCACCAAGGCTATGGAGATGGTGGCTGCGAGCAAGATGCGCCGCACGCAAGAACGCATGCGGCAGGGTCGCCCGTACGCGGAGAAGATCCGCAACATGATCGGGCACTTGGCGAACTCGAACCCGGAGTATCGCCACGTCTATATGCAGGAGCGCGAAGTCAAACGCGTCGGCTACATCGTCGTGTCGACCGACAAGGGCCTCTGCGGCGGCCTGAACATCAACTTGTTCCGTATGCTCGTGAAGGAACTGCAGCAGCTGCGTACGCGCAACGTCGGCTACGAGTTCGCCTTGGTCGGCAACAAGGCGGGGGCGTTTTTCCGCAGCTATGGCGGACAGGTGAACGCGATGCTGAGCAATCTGGGCGACGTGCCGACGATCGAGTCGTTGATCGGCGGCATTCGCGTGATGCTCGATGCTTACGCAAAGGGCAACATCGATCGCCTGTACATCGCGACGAATGAATTCGTCAACACGATGACGCAACGACCGGTGTTGAACCAACTATTGCCGTTGCCGCCGACGCAGAGCGACGAACTGAAGCACCGTTGGGATTATCTGTACGAACCCGACGCGCGCGACCTGGTCGACGGTTTGGTCACACGCTTCATCGAGTCGCAGGTGTATCAGTCGGTCATCGAGAACCAGGCGTGCGAGCAAGCCGCGAAGATGATCGCGATGAAGAACGCGAGCGAGAACGCGGATCAGCTGATCGACGAATTGACGCTGCTGTACAACAACGTG